>NZ_JARAMO010000074.1:0-44891 GCF_028807275.1 Mameliella sp. AT18 | reverse complement strand
CGAGGGGCCAGCCCCTCGCGCTCCCCGGGAGTATTTTCACCAAGAAGAAGACAGGGGCATGCTCAGGCGGTCAAGCGAGCGTGGCGGGTGACGGGGCCATCTCCCTGTTGCCGGATGCGGGATATGGCCTCTTTGATCGGCTCGTAGGCGACGGCCATGTGGTAGGCATTGGCATGGATCAGCGTGTCGGGGTCCGCGACCCAGGCCACATGGCCCTTCCAGAACATCAGGTCGCCGCGTTCGGGGGGCGTGCCGGGGGGCAGGGCCCGGCCCAGTGCCTCTTGCATGTCGCTGTCGCCGGGGCAGTCTTGGCCGCAGGCATGCAGCGCGATCTGGACGAGGCCTGAACAGTCGATGCCCAAGGCGCTGTTGCCCCCCCAGAGGTAGGGGGTGTTGAGGAGCCGTTCGGCCACGGCGACGGGATCGGCCTCTGGATGGTCGACAGGCGCGAGGTGTTGGCCCGGGACGTACAGATCACGCGGGGTGCCCCCCCGAGCCCAGGCGACCCGCGCCCAGCCGTCGATTTCTTCGATAACGGCCAGTCGGGTTCCCAGTGACAGAGGCGTGATCTGACCCATCCGTTTGAGACCCGGAGTGGTTTTGCCATAGCTCCGCGCGCTTGCGATACGGTGAGTCTCGGGTTCCTTGGGTATCCCGACCAGATCGCTGGCCGCGACCCAGCCCACATAGCCGTCCCGTTCCGCGAAACCGTAGGCCCAGCCGTCTGCCAGATCCAGAACCTGAAACCGCGCCCCGCGCAGCAACTGCCGGTCGCGGGCGCCTTTGGGTTTTGTCAGCAGGTCCGCGATGGGGCAGGCGATCCGGTGCCGCTCGCCCTCGACGAAACGGTCCGCCTCGACTTGCCCTGTCAGCGAGACATGGGCCACCCGGCCATTGAAGGGCGTCAGGCGGCGGTCCATCAGAGGTCCAGAACCTGCGGCAGAGCATCCAGGATCGCCCGCGGGCCCTGCATCAGCCCGCCCTTGGCACGGCCCGGTTCGGGCTTGGGCTGCCAGGAATAGATGTCGAAATGCGCATAGCGTGCGGCCTGCCCGGTGAAGCGGCGCAGGAACAGCGCGGCGGTGATCGAGCCGGCAAAGCCGCCCGACGGCGCGTTGTCGAGGTCGGCGATGCCCGGTTCGATCATTGCCTCGTAGGGCGCGTGGAAGGGCATCCGCCAGACCGGGTCTGCGGCACCGGGGGCAGCATCCGCCAGCGCGCCGGCAAAATCCTCGGCATCGGTGTAGAAAGGCGCCAGGTCCGGCCCCACGGCCACGCGGGCCGCCCCGGTCAGCGTGGCCATCGAGATCATCAGGTCCGGTGTTTCCTCGTCGCCATAGGCCAGTGCATCGGCCAGCACCAGCCGCCCCTCGGCATCGGTATTGTTGATCTCGACCGTCAGCCCCTTGCGTGACTGCAGGATGTCACCGGGGCGGAAGCTGTGGCCGGATACGCTGTTTTCCACCGCCGGGATCAGCAGCCGCAGGCGCAGCGGCAGGTCCAGCGCCATGATCGCCTGCGCCAGCCCGATGGTATTGGCCGCGCCACCCATGTCCTTTTTCATCAGACCCATCGAGCCGCCGGGTTTCAGGTTCAGCCCCCCGGTGTCGAAACAGACCCCCTTGCCGACCAGCGTCAGCATCGGCCCCGAACGGCCCCAGCGCATGTCGATCAGCCGCGGCACCTGCCCGGCGGCGCGGCCTACCGCGTGGATCATCGGGAAATATGTCTTTTCCGACAGCAGGTCTTCGCCGGCGATGACCGCGACCTCGGCACCGAACCGGCCTGCCAGCGCCCGCACCTCGGCCTCCAGCGCCTCCGGCCCCATGTCCGAGGCCGGCGTGTTCACCAGATCGCGGGTCAGCGTCTCGGCCTCTGCCAGGATCTCGATCCGGCGGGGGTCGATGCCCTCGGGCGCGACAAGCGTCCGTTCGCGCCCCCCCTGTTCGCGGTAGCGACCGTAGGAATACCCCGACAGCAGCCAGCCCAGCGCCTCGGTCGCCGCGCATTCCGGCGGCAGGCCGGAGGCAATCCGGTAACTCCCCGGCGCCAGCCCCGGGATCGCACCGGCCAGCGGGAACCGATGGCGCGCGCGCGCGTCGGAACTGCCGTAGCCCGCAAGCGCCCCCACCGGCGTGCCATCCGGCCCCGGCAGCATCAGCGCCGTGCCCAGCCCGCCGGCAAAGCCGCTGGCCTCGACCCAGGCGCGTGTCGGTGCGTCCTGCCCGTCCAGCCAGGCGGCCAAGGCATCGGCTTCGATCACGTAGAGCGGCAGGGGGGAAGTATCGGGCGTGGCAAAGGACACGGGCATGGAGGCTCCTGTAACAAGGTGCCGCCAGCCTATTGCCTGCGCCGCCCGCCGCAAGCGGATTTCACGACCCGTTCAGACGGTGAACTCGTTGAGATCCCAGAGCTCGGTCAACGAGCGTTCGCCCACCCGCGCCAGCCGGGCCAATGTCGCCGCTTCGGCCACCGCGTCGCCCAGCTCGATACAGGCCATGACATCATGGGCCACCTCGCTCAGCGAACACAGGCCGATCTGGTCGGCAATCGCCGCAAGGGCGCGCAGCCCCTTGTGCATGTCCTCGCGCGGCCCTTTCAGGGCCTGGGTCTGGATAAGGCACATGCGCTGTGCCAGTTCCTCCATCGCACGGCAAACCACGTCTTCGGCCGCCGGTCTGCCCAGATCGGTGCACAGAGTCTCGATCTGCGCCGGATCAACGGCGGGTCGTTCCGCCGGTGCCAGATAGGTAACCTCTTTCACATCTCACCCCATTCAAGTGCCCCACGCAGGGCGCAACATGCCCTTGGCGGGGTTCTCAAAAGGTTATTCCAGAGACGTGTTTTCGCTCGAATTTCCCGTGAATTCATCGTAGTTGGACCGAACCCTTGCGACGACCGGAGGATTTCATGGAATTCGCTCGCCCCCTGCCCGGATTTCTACTGCAGCGCTATCATGGCTGGAAAGCCACCACGCATGCAGAAAACAGCGCCTGGTACCGCCGTCTTGCCGATGAAGGCCAGCGGCCGCGGGCGATGGTGATTTCCTGCTGCGATTCGCGAGTCCACGTGACGTCGATCTTCGGCGCGGACCAGGGCGAGTTCTTCATTCACCGCAACATCGCCAACCTGGTGCCCGTCTACGAACCCGATGGCCAACACCACGGCACCTCGGCGGCCGTGGAATACGCGGTCATGGCGCTCAAGGTCGCGCATCTGATCGTGCTGGGACATTCCAGCTGTGGCGGTGTGCAGGGATGTCTGGACATGTGCGAAGGCCGCGCCCCCGAACTGGAGGAAACCGGCAGCTTCGTCGGCCGCTGGATGGACATCCTGCGCCCCGGATACGAGGCGGTGAAAGGCGACGCGGACATGCCGCACGCCCTGGAACGCGAGGCCGTTTCCGTGTCGCTGCGCAACCTGATGACCTTCCCCTTCGTGCGCGAGGCGGTCGAAGCGGGCAAGCTGGGTCTTCACGGTCTCTGGGTCGATATCGGCAGCGGCGAGTTGCAGAACCTCGACGGCAAGTCCGGCCAGTTCGTCCCGGTCTGACGCCGGCCTTACACAAACCGTCTTTTGGCCCGGCTGTGTCCGGGCCTTTTCGTTTCCGCCCTTTAGGCGCGGGCCGCACGGGCCGCAGCGCGCGGCAGATCCAGTTCGCCGGTCTGTCCGGTCCGATGCGCGCGAACGCAGGGACGCCCGATCCGGGCCGAAAGCGCGGCCAGGGGCACACCCAGGTCGCTGCCGGT
Organism: Mameliella sp. AT18; assembly: GCF_028807275.1. Lineage (NCBI taxonomy): Bacteria > Pseudomonadati > Pseudomonadota > Alphaproteobacteria > Rhodobacterales > Roseobacteraceae > Antarctobacter > Mameliella sp. AT18. The sequence continues at coordinate 41,142 of NZ_JARAMO010000074.1, read as the reverse complement.
GCAAAGCCCCTCGCCGGTGTCGTTCAGGATGACCATGTGGCCCCGGCGAAAGACCAGCCGGAACCCCTTGGCGCAGAGCTGTTCATGAAGGGCCTGCCAACTGGCGGCGCGTTCCAGGATCGGCGTCAGGAACAATCGCAGCAGCGACAGGGCCTCACTGTCCAGGGGCCTTGGCAGGCCGGATGTCCGGGGGGCGTTCGGCCAATTGGCCTGCGGTATGGCAGTGTGAAACATCCTACGTCTCCTTGCCGATCCAGAAAGCGTGGCACCGAATTGCGGCAAAACTTGGGCAACTCCGGCCGCCCACCCAGAATTCGACACGAAAGGAAAACCGGGCGTTAACCATGCGTGCGGCACGGTAACAGCATGGAAGAGACGGAAATCACCCTGCGCCTGCCGCGTCCCCTGCACGATGCGGCGACCCGCCTGTCGGCCCGACAGGACACGACGTTGGATCACCTCCTGCAAGAGGCATTGACCCGCACGGTCCAGGACGCGGCCGCACACAGAGCGGCCCCCGGTCCCGCGTTGGCCGCATGCATTCGGGACAGGCTGTCACCGGATTTCGCCAGGGCGAGCAGTTGGCCCGAACTCCAGGGCCGGCTGCCGCTCAAGGGCTACCGCCTGCGCCAATCGGTGGAGGGGCTCGTGCTATACCACCAACCGGGAGGGCAGCGGATCTGTACGCTTGCGGCTCTGGACCAATGCGCCGAGGCACTGGCCAGGAGGTTCGGGCGCGCCTTCCCCGCCCATGCCAACAGCTGGATACCGGACACGGCACACGCCACGGAACGGGACGCTCTGCGGCCCACGGGAAAGCCCCGGATATGAAAGAACCCGCGCACGTGGCGCGGGTTCTGTTGATGCCTATGGCCGAAACGCGGCCCGTGACCTGGGAAACCTCCGCCGGAGGTGCCGCCGCGCCGTCGCGCGGCGCCTCAAATCACCCTTTCTTGAGCGCCTTCTGGCCCAGCACCTCGGCGATCTGCACCGCGTTCAGCGCCGCGCCCTTGCGCAGGTTGTCGCTGACGCACCACAGGTTCAGACCGTTGTCGATGGTCGAGTCCTGGCGGATGCGGCTGATGAAGGTGGCGAAATCGCCCACGCATTCGACCGGCGTGACGTAACCACCGTCCTCGCGCTTGTCGATCACCATGATGCCCGGCGCCTCGCGCAGGATGTCGCGCGCCTCGTCCTCGTCGAGGTAGTCCTCGAACTCCAGGTTGATCGACTCGGCGTGGCCGACAAAGACCGGAACGCGCACGCAGGTGGCCGTGACCTTGATCGACGGATCGACGATCTTCTTGGTCTCGGCGACCATCTTCCACTCTTCCTTGGTCGAACCGTCTTCCATGAAGACGTCGATATGCGGAATGACGTTGAAGGCGATCTGCTTCTGGAATTTCTTCGGCGGCACCTCGTCAGTGGGATTGTAAACCGCCTTGGTCTGGTCCCACAGCTCGTCCATGCCTTCCTTGCCGGCGCCGGACACCGACTGGTAGGTCGACACGACGACGCGCTTGATCTTGGCGCGGTCATGCAGCGGCTTCAGCGCCACGACCATCTGCGCGGTCGAGCAGTTCGGGTTCGCGATGATGTTCTTCTTGGTATAGCCCATGACCGCGTCGGCATTCACCTCGGGCACGATCAGCGGCACGTCCGGATCGTAGCGGTAGAGCGACGAGTTGTCGATCACCACGCAGCCCGCGGCCGCGGCCTTGGGGGCGAATTCCTTGGTCGGCCCCGAACCCACGGCGAACAGCGCCATGTCCCAGCCGGTGAAGTCGAAGGTGGCAAGGTCCTGGGTCTTGAGGGTCTTGTCGCCAAAGCTCACTTCTGTGCCCAGCGATTTTCGCGACGCAAGCACGGCAATCTCGTCGACGGGGAACGCCCGTTCGGCGAGGATGTTGAGCATCTCGCGGCCCACGTTGCCCGTGGCGCCTACGACGACAATACGGTAGCCCATCTGGCCCTCCTCTGGATCTGCGCCGCCGGAAGCAGGCGGAATGCCCCGCCGGCGGACTGGCGCGGTACTTATCGCAGGTGCAGCATGGGCGAAAGCCCCCATCGGCGTCACAAACGCTTCAGAAGCGCGCAAAGGGCCACCTGATCCACCGGAACGCGCCCAAAAATTCGGCATGTGGGACAAGTGATAATCCGCCGGTACTCGCAACTGCAGAAATAAGCAGCTTGCCTGTTTGGTGTTCAGTAACCTAAGAGTTGAGAAAACGGAGCACTCGCATCAGGCGAACTGGCCCACTTCGACACACGTCGATTTCGGGTCTGAGCTTGGGTATAAGCTTCGCACGGCCATAAGCGAGGGACAGGGCTGAATGTTCTACAAGATCGTGACGGCATTGTCCCGGGCGCAGAAACAGGCGCTCTTCATCCTGATGGATGCCATTGTCGTCCCGCTTGCTATGTTCGCCGCCCTGGTCCTGGCCGCAACCGTCACCCCCGACAGCACGACCGTCTCGGCCCTCTTGCCATTGGTGCTGATCCTCAACGTCACGGCCGTTGGCCTGGGCTGGTGGCTGGGGCTGACGCGGATCACGCTGAATGCCTATGAAATGCGCGGAGTCATCCGCACCGCCACCTATGCCGGCCTGCTGGCCGCGCTGGGCCTGGCCCTGAACGCGGCGATGGGCACCGGCCTGCCGCTGGGCGCCTTCGTCATCTTCGGCCTGCTGTTGCTGGTCATGTCAGCCACATGGCGCATCGCCCTGCGCCAGTTCACCCTGCATGTCTACCGTCACGGCAAGGACCGGATGCGGGTGCTGATCTACGGCGCCGGGCAGACCGGGCAACAGCTGGTTGCGGCCCTCCGCCATGACGAGGCGATCCTGCCGGTCGCCTTCATCGACGACAACCCGACCCTGCAAAGCCTCATGGTCTCGGGCCTGCGCGTGCACGCGCCCTCCAGCCTCAAGAAACTGGTGCTGGACAAGGATATCGACCGCGTCGTCCTGGCCATGCCCTCGATCAGCCAGCCCGCGATCGCCCGGATTGCGCATAAACTGCGCCACATCGGCTGCGAGGTGCACGCCCTGCCCTCCTTTGCCGCGATGGTCGGCGAGGGCGAGATCCGCAAGCAGGTCAGCCCGGTGTCGATCCAGGACCTGCTGGGCCGCAGCCGCCTGGAAAGCGAACTGCCCGGCGTCAGCCACGTCTATTCCGGCCGCCGCATCCTCGTCTCCGGCGCGGGCGGGTCCATCGGGTCGGAACTCTGCCGCCAGCTGATCGCCTGCAAACCGGCCTGCGTGGTGCTGGTCGATCACTCGGAACTGGCGCTCTACAACATCGACAAGGAACTGCGTGACATCGGCGACGGGCTGCACATCGTGCCCGTTCTGGCCTCGGTGCTGGACGAACAGCGGATGCGCGACGTCCTGATCGAACACGACATCGACGTGGTCCTGCACGCCGCCGCCTACAAGCATCTGCCGCTGGTGGAAAAGAACGTCATGGCGGGCCTGCGCAACAACGTGCTGGGCACCAAGGTGCTGGCAGAGGCATCGCGCGCCGCCGGGGTCGACCGGTTCATCCTGGTCTCGACCGACAAGGCCGTGCGCCCGACCAATGTCATGGGCGCGTCCAAACGCCTGGCCGAACTGGTGATCCAGGATCTCGCCGCCCGCACCCCCGGCACCCGCTTCTCGATGGTGCGCTTCGGCAACGTGCTGGGCTCGTCCGGGTCGGTCATCCCGCTGTTCGAGGAACAGATCGCACGCGGCGGTCCCGTCACGCTGACCGATCCGCAGGTGACGCGCTATTTCATGACGATCTCCGAGGCCGCGCGCCTGGTTCTGCTGGCCGGGTCCTTTGCCCGCGGCGGTGACGTCTTCGTGCTGGACATGGGCGATCCGGTCCCGATCCGCAAACTGGCCCGCCAGATGATCGAGGGTGCGGGTTTCTCTGTCCGCGACGACGACAACCCGGGCGGCGACATCGAAATCAAGATCACCGGCCTGCGCCCGGGTGAGAAACTGCACGAAGAGCTGCTGATCTCGCCCGACATGCTGACCACGCCGCACACCAAGATCCTGCGCGCCCAGGAAAGCTTTCTCTCGGAATTCGAGATGGCCACCGCGCTCAAGGACCTGCGCCTGGCCATCGAAGCCTACGACGAAGCCGCCGCCCGCGCCGTTATCCTGCGCTGGGTGGAACAGGCAGAGCTGGACGAGGCCGCACAGTCGGTCTGACCGGTTCGGGCCGGGCCGTCAGGCCCGCCCCGCCGCCTTTGCCTCAACGGTCCGGAATGTCCGTCCGCGCGTCCAGTGGTCCCCAGGTCTCGACGATCTCCATCGCTTCGGCCGCATTCTCGACATAGCGGAACAGGTCCAGGTCCTCGCGGCTGATCGTGCCCGCTTCGGCCAGCGCATCCCAGTTGATGATCCGCTCCCAGAACGCGCGGCCGAACAGCAACATCGGCACCCGCTGCATCCGCCCCGTCTGGATCAGGGTTAGCGTCTCGAACAGCTCGTCCAGCGTGCCGAACCCGCCGGGAAAGACGCAGATCGCCTTGGCCCGCATCAGGAAATGCATCTTGCGGATGGCGAAGTAGTGAAAGTTGAAGGCCAGCTCCGGCGTGACATAGGGGTTCGGCGCCTGTTCGTGCGGCAGCACGATGTTCAGCCCCACCGAAACGCCCCCCTCTTCATGCGCGCCCAGGTTGCCCGCCTCCATCACGCCTGGCCCGCCGCCGGTGCAGACGACGTATTCGCGGTTGCCCGTCTCCTTGGACTTGCGCGTCATCAGCCGGGCAAACTCGCGCGCCTCGTCGTAAAAGCGGGACAGGTCGGCCAGTGTCTGCGTCCGCGCCTTTTCCTTGTCCGCGGGCGCGGGAATGCGCGCCCCGCCGAACAGCACCACGGTCGAGTCGATCTGGTACTGGTCCATCAGCATCTCGAACTTCAGCAGTTCCAGCTGCAGACGCACCGGGCGCAATTCCTCCTGGCCCATGAAATCCACGTCCGCAAAGGCCAGCCGATAGCTGGGCGATTGCGTCTGCGGGGTCTGCGGGACGTGCTCGGCCGTGCTCCGGTCGAGGTTGGCGTCGCGCAGCGGGCTGCGGCGGTCTTCTTTCATGTCGCGGCTCCTTGTTCGCCTCTTCTCAGGACTATAGCCTGCCGGACCGAAGCGCCAGTTGCCGCGTGCCCTCGCGGCCCGGCGGCGCCCCCTGCCGCAGGAGATCGCACATGGACTGGACATCGGAAATCGAAAACGCCGCCGGCAGGATCGCGGGCTACACGGTCCGGACCCCGGTCATGCACAGCGACGCCCTGTGGGACCGCGACATCGGCCTGAAACTGGAACAGTGCCAGCACACCGGCAGCTTCAAGGCGCGCGGGGCCTTCAACACCCTGCGCGCCTCGGATGTGCCGGCGGGTGGCGTGGTGGCGGCCTCGGGCGGCAACCACGGTGCTGCTGTGGCCTTTGCGGCGCAGCGGCTGGGCCATCGGGCACGCATCTTCGTCCCCGAAATCGCAGGGCCCGCCAAGATCGCGCTTATCGAACGCACCGGGGCCGAGCTGACCGTGGTGCCGGGCGAATACGCCGACGCGCTGGACATGGCCCGCCGTTACGAGAACGAACAGGGCGCCATGCAGATCCACGCCTATGACGCGCCGCTGACCGTGGCGGGCCAGGGCACCCTGCTGCGCGAGTGGGAGGCGCAGGGGCTGGACGCCGACACGGTTCTGATCGCCGTCGGTGGCGGCGGGCTGATCGCGGGCGCGCTGGCCTGGGCACAAGGCGCCCGCAAGATCGTCGCCGTCGAACCCGTGCCCTGCAACGCGCTGGAGGCCGCGCGGGCGGCGGGCAAGCCCGTGGACGTGGCGGTGTCCGGTGTCGCGGCCAACGCGCTGGGGGCGCGGCGCATCGGCGACATCTGCTTTGGCCTCGCACAGCAGTTTGACACGCCGGTCGTCACCGTCCCCGACGCCGCCATCCTCGACGCGCAAGCCGCGCTCTGGCAGGCGCACCGCCTGCTGGTGGAACCGGCAGGTGCCACGGCCCTCGCCGCCCTGCGCTGCGGCGCCTATGTGCCCGAACCAGGCGAACGGGTGGCAGTGCTGGTCTGCGGCGGCAACATCGCGCCCGACCCGCTGGGCTGACTGCGCCGGAAACCTGCCTGCCCCCGGGGCAGCGGATAGGATTGTCCCACCCGGGCAAGGCCGCTATAGGGCTTCGGAACAATATTTCGTGGGGAGAGGACCGCATGTCCAACGCACAACTTGAAACGGCCATCGAAGCCGCCTGGGAAAACCGCGCCGAGATCACGCCCTCGACCGGCGGCGAAACGCGCGAGGCGATCGAGGACACGCTGAACGCGCTCGACAGCGGCAAGCTCCGCGTGGCCGAACGCCAGGACAACGGCGACTGGCACGTCAACCAGTGGGCCAAGAAGGCCGTGCTGCTGGGCTTCCGCCTCAAGGACATGGAACAGCAGGACGGCGGCCCGCAGGGCGGCCACTGGTGGGACAAGGTCGACAGCAAGTTCAAGGGCTGGGGCGACAATGAATGGAAAGCCGGCGGCTTCCGCGCCGTCCCCAATGCCATCGTCCGCAAATCCGCCTTCATCGCGCCCGGCGTGGTGCTGATGCCCTCTTTCGTGAACCTCGGCGCCTATGTCGACGAGGGCACGATGGTCGACACCTGGGCCACCGTCGGCTCCTGTGCGCAGATCGGCAAGAACGTGCACCTGTCGGGCGGCGTCGGTATCGGCGGCGTGCTGGAACCGATGCAGGCAGGCCCGACCATCATCGAGGACAACTGCTTTATCGGCGCCCGCTCCGAAGTGGTCGAAGGCTGCATCGTCCGCGAAGGCTCGGTCCTGGGCATGGGTGTCTTCATCGGCCAGTCCACCAAGATCGTCGACCGTGAAACCGGTGAGGTCTTCATGGGTGAGGTGCCGCCCTACTCGGTGGTGGTTGCCGGCTCGATGCCGACCAAGAACAACCTGAACCTCTATTGCGCCGTGATCGTGAAGCGCGTCGACGAGCGGACCCGCTCCAAGACCGGCATCAACGAACTTCTGCGCGACTGATCGCGGAACCTCTGACAGCCGGGCGGGTTCAAGACGCATGACCGACACGCGCCTCCCCCGCCCGGCATGATCGCCAGCCTCTCTCTCCTGCCGCTGCTGGCGGTCTTTGCCGGTTCGGCGGCGGTCCTCGTGATCACCGCCATCCGCGCCACCGACCTGGCCGACATCCTGGCCGACCGCACCCGCATGGGCGAGGCGCTGGTCGGCGCGGTCCTCCTGGGCGCGGCCACCTCGCTGGCGGGCACCATCGTCTCGATCAACGCCGCGGCCTCCGGCGATGCGTCCTTCGCCTTTTCCAACGCCGTGGGCGGGATCGCGGCCCAGACGCTGTTCCTGGCGCTGGCCGACCTGACCTATCGCAAGGCCAATCTCGAACATGCCGCCGCAGAGCCGGCCAACCTGTTCCAGTCGGTGCTGCTGATCCTGCTGCTCTGCCTGCCGCTGGCCGCAATCGCAGGACCGAATATCAGCTTCTGGGGCATTCACCCGGCCTCGCCCCTGCTGGTCATGGTCTACCTCGGCGGGTTGCACCTGACGGCACGCCTGCGCGATGAACCCATGTGGCAGCCGGTCCAGACCCCGGAAACCCGCAACGACACGCCAGAGGACAGCAGCGCACCGCACCGATCGGCCCTGAAACCGGCGCTGGGATTTGCCGCGCTGGTGGCGGTCATGGGCCTCTGCGGCTGGGTCATCAGCCAGGTCGGCGGGACTCTGATCGCGCGCTTCGGTATGGGCTCGACGCTGGTGGGCGCGCTGGTCACCGCCGTTGTCACCTCGATGCCGGAACTGGTTACGACGCTGGCCGCCACCCGGCGCGGGGCGCTGCAACTGGCGCTTGGCGGGATCATCGGCGGCAACACCTTCGACACCCTGTTCCTGGTCTTCGCCGATACCGCCTACCGCGAGGGGTCGCTCTATCACGCGGTGGGGACGCAAGACCTTTACTGGCTGGTGACGGGGCAGATGATGACCGCCGTCCTCTTGGCCGGGCTGATCCTGCGGCAACGCCACGGCCCGGCACAGATCGGGTTGGAGAGCCTTCTGCTGATCCTGATCTACGGCGGGGCTGTGGCCCTCGCGGTGGTCGGCGGCTGAGACGTCATATCCCGGCGAGGCTTTCAGTTCTGGACCCTGGGTGCGGCCAGGTTCCACGATCCAATCTCCAGGGGGGCAAGGGCGCATCCCGCGCCCCTGCCCTTACTCCGCCGCCACGGCCTCGGCCCCGGCCACCAATCCCTCTGCCGATGAGGCCGCCACCGGGTCCTGCGCATGGCTGAGCAGCCAGCCCTGCAATGCCGCCGGTGTCACCCGGCGCGGCCCCAGTGCCTCGGCGAACCGCCTTGCCAGCGCCTCTTCCCCCGGGAAGAACCGGCGGAACAGGTCCGCCGCGACCGATGCCGGAACCGGCCCGAGTTCCAGATGCACATCCGCCCGTCCCGGACGGATCAGCGCCGGGTCCAGCCGCTCGGGGTGGTTGGTGGTCATGACCAGAACCCGCCCCTCCTGCGCCGCCACCCCGTCGATGGCATTGAGCAGACCGGAAAAGCTGATGCCCGACCGGGCCTCTCCCTGACCACGCCCGGCAAAGCTGGCGTCGATGTCCTCCAGCACCAGGAAGGCGCCCTTGGGGGCCGAGGCCAGCCCACTGCGCAGGTCCTCGTCCGTCAGGCCGGGACTTGCCAGGCTGACACTGGCCAGGTCCTTGCCCAGGTCGCTGGCCAGCGCGCGGATCACGCTCGACTTGCCGGTGCCCGGCGGCCCGTACAGCAGGTAGCCCCGCCGCCAGGGCACGCCCCTCGTCCGGTACCAATCCTCGTTGTCGTAGAACCAGGCCATGTCGTCGCGCAGCCGCTCGATCCGGTCGTCCTCGGCCAGAATCGTGTCCAGCGCGCGGCGCGGCATCTCGCAGACATGGTCCCACCAGTCGCCCCGCAGGACGTGCAGGATCGGCGCACGCTCTTCCTCGGCGGCGCAGATCGCGGCACCGTCGTCGACCCAGCTCCGCAGCACCTCGGATCGGCCGAACAGCATGGTCACGGTCAGCACCTCCATCGGGCCGCCGTCGCCGCCGACACGGGTCTTTTCCCGCAGGGACCGTTCAAAGGAACACAGCCGCCCGCCTTGCAGGAACCAGTGGCGCCCCTCGGCGGGGGCAAAGATCTCGGCCCGGCCCGCGCGGACACCTGTGGCCTGCACCTGCCGGATGCGCCGAAGCACACCCTTGCGGTCCAGCCAGACATAGAGATGCCGGTAGGCCTCGGACCGGTTGTCGACGGTCAGCGACACCGCCCAGCGGCGCCGCGCCTGCGCGCGGGCCATGCCATAGACCATGCGCAGGATGCCGATCGCGGCCCCGAAGACGCCCAGCGCCAGGCCACCGGCAAAGAAATCGCTGCCCACCGCGCGGGTGAGCATATCTGTCAGGAAACTGTCCATGAAACCATCGGCGCATCACGCGCCGCTCTTGGAAAAGCAGCCCCGCACGGGGGCAGTCGGGTCTTAAAGGATGTGGCCCGTGAGGGCGGCTAGCTTGTCGATTGTCATAGGCGCCCTCCTTTCCGTCGAGGTGTTTCGGATGCGCCCTGATACCGCCACCCCGCGATTCGGGCCAAGTGAGGTTTTCCCGACGCCCCGCACTGCCGTGACCGGAATGCCACAGGCCCCGTCTTGACAGCCCGCCCGCAAAGGCACATCCCACGGCGCGTAATGCCACGAAGGAGCGCGGATATGGCGGGCAAGAAACCGCAACAGGTCTACACCCTGCTGGTCGAGGTCGGCCGCAAGTCCGGCGATGGCCTGCCCGACAAGGCAACCGGCGCGGGCCTGATGTGCTACGCCTCCGGCGTGGACGAGGCAGAGGCCGTGCGCGAAACCGTCGCCATCCTGAAACAGGCCGACATGGCGCCTCTGGATGTCACCGGCTACGGCACCCGCGAGGAACGCGAGGCACAGGGCCACGAGATCGACGACGACGAAGCGACCCTGATGGATCGCGCGCTGGCGGAAAACGCGGTGATCGTGGCCCAGGTCTCGCCCTTCTTCGACTGATCGTCAGGCGGCGCGGGTCTCGGCCAGGGTGATCGCCTCGAAGGGCGCCAGCACTTTCAGAGAACGGCCACCATGTTCCGGCATCAGCCCCGGCGGCACCTCTGCCAGCAGGGTTTCGCGCAGGATCTCGCGGTGGCGCCTCAGTCGTCCGACGTAAAGGCTCTCGATCCCGGCGCCTTCGGACACCAGCGCCTCATGCCCCGGCAGCAGCAGCTGGTGCCATGTCACCAATGGCCCGGTGTCCTCGAAGACCGCCGCGCGCCCGTTCACCAGCGCCGAGGCGGGCACCAGCACCGCCTCGCTGCCGAAAAGATAGGCGACGTCCGTGCCGGAGACGACCAGGCTTTGCCCCGGCGCCACCACCAGGTCCGCGCGCAGCCCGAAATAGGGCGCCCGCAGGCGCACCGGGCGGAACGATCCGCGCGCCGGAACGCGGCGCTCCAGCGGCGCCAGCACCGGCACCACCGCCCCGCTCCGCGTCAATACCGTGTCGCCACAGCGCAGATCGGCCACCGACCGCGCGCCCTGCGGCGTCTCGACCTGCGTTGCCGCGTCCAGCGTCGGCACCGGCCCCAGCGGCTCGACCGCCTCGCTGAACGCGCACAGCGCCAGCCCCTGTCCGTTCAGCGCCTGCGCATCCGCCGCCAGCAACGGCGGCGGCGCCGCGATGTCTCGGAGCGCCAGCAGCGTGCCATCGGTGCGTTCCGCCGCAACCCGCCCCCGCCGCGCCGGGCTGTCCCAGGCATAGGTGATCCGCAAGCCGCCCTCGCGCCGGTCCAGGTCCAGCGGCAGCACCGCCTGCACCACTTGGGTGCCCTGCGTCACCACCAGCGCAAGTCCCTCGCCCGGCAGGGCCGTCAGGGACAGGCTCCCCGGCCAGGGCGTTTCACGCTCCAGCGTCACCAGCCGCTCGGGCCGGGTGGCCCCGGTGACAGGCACCTCCACCATCAGCGTTCCGCGCGGCAGCAGGCGATCTGCCGGGCTCTCCGCCCAATCCGGCCGCAGCCAGCGACCGCCCTCATCCGCCACAGCAATCCAGCCCATGCCGCCCCACTCTTGCACCTGTGCAACAGGCCTAGCACGCCCACCCGTCCCGCGCCATTTGCCAAGCGCCGCAGGGCGGGGTAGCCCTGTGCCACGTCACACCAAGGAGCCGCCGATGACCACCGATCCGGTCGATCTTACCGCCCGCCTCGTGCAATGCCCCTCTGTCACGCCGGAAGAGGGCGGCGCCCTTGTCCTGTTGCAGGACCTGCTGGAAGGCGCGGGCTTTGCCTGCACCCGTGTCGATCGCGGCGAGGTGTGCAATCTCTTTGCCCGCTGGGGCGACAAGGGCCACGCCCGCAGCTTCGGCTTCAATGGGCACACGGACGTGGTGCCCATCGGCAACCCCGACGACTGGACCCACGCCCCTTTCGGCGCCGAGATCGAGGACGGGTTCCTCTATGGCCGGGGCGCCACGGACATGAAATCCGGCGTCGCCGCCTTTGCCGCCGCCGCCATCGACTATGTCACCGACACCCCGCCGGACGGCGCCCTGATCCTGGCCATCACCGGCGATGAAGAGGGCGATGCCGTGGACGGCACCACCGCCCTGCTCGACTGGATGTCCGAGAACGACGAACAGATGAGCGTCTGCATCGTCGGCGAACCCACCTGCCCCGACCACATGGGCCAGATGATGAAGATCGGGCGGCGCGGCTCGATGAATGCCCATTTCACCGTCACCGGCAAGCAGGGCCATTCCGCCTATCCCCACCGCGCGGTGAACCCGATGCACGCGATGGCGCGGCTGATGGACCGGCTGGCCTCGCATGAACTGGACCAGGGCACGGATCATTTCGATCCCTCCACCCTGGCGGTCGTCACCATTGACACCGGCAACCCGGCCACCAACGTGATCCCGGCGCAGACGCGCGGCACGGTCAACATCCGGTTCAACGACACCCACACGGGCGCCGCGCTGTCCGACTGGCTGCGCGAAGAGGCGGCAAAGGTGGACGCGGAATTCGACACCACCACCGAGGTCCGGATCAAGATCTCGGGTGAGAGTTTCCTGACCCCGCCGGGGCCGCTGTCCGACCTCGTGTCGCGCGCGGTCGCGGTGGAAACCAACATCACGCCAGAGATGTCCACCACCGGCGGCACGTCGGACGCGCGGTTCGTCAAGGATCACTGCCCGGTCGTGGAATTCGGGCTGGTGGGCAAGACCATGCACTCGGTCGACGAACGGGTCGAGATTGCCCATGTGCACCAGCTCAAGGCGATCTACACCCGGATGCTGCGCGATTATTTCGCCTGACCGCCACCATGCAACGCACCCTGATCGTCATGGTCAAGGAGCCGCGCCCCGGCCGGGTCAAGACCCGGCTGGCGCGGGACATCGGCAGCGTGGCCGCCGCCTGGTGGTTCCGGCACCAATGCGCGCGCCTGTTGCGGCGCCTGCGCGATCCGCGCTGGCGGATCGTGCTGGCGGTCTCGCCTGACCGCGACGGCATGGCCTCGCGCTGCTGGCCCGACGACCTCACCCGCCTGCCGCAGGGCTCCGGCGATCTTGGCGCCCGCATGGCCCGGGCGATGCGATCCGCGGCCCCCGGTCCGGTCTGCGTGATCGGTGCCGATATTCCCGGCATCACCCGTGCCGCGATCTGGCGTGCCTTCCGCGCCCTGGGCAAGGCTGGGGTGGTCTTTGGCCCGGCCGAGGACGGCGGCTATTGGCTGGTCGGTGTGCGAAACGCCCGACGATTTCCGCAAGGGCTGTTCCGTGACGTGCGCTGGTCCACCGAACACGCGCTGAGCGACACCGAAGCCTCGGTCGCCGGGCACCGGGTCGCGCGGATCGATGTCCTGGCGGATGTGGACCGGGCCACGGACCTCGACAGGGGGACACGCCGCTTCGAAGCGGCTTGAGGCAAGCGTTTCCAAACGCGTTGCCCCTCACCCCGCCGGTTTCGACATGACGCCGCCCCGCGCCCATGCTACGCCAACCTCATGAGCAAGCTGCCCACCAAGGCGGATGTCCTCGACTGGATCTCCGCCAACCCGACCCTCACCTCGAAACGCGACATCGCCAAGGCCTTTGGCATCAAGGGGGCTGACCGGATCGACCTCAAGCGCATCCTGCGCGAGCTGGAGGACGAGGGGCACCTTGAAAAGCGCCACAAGACCTATCGCGACCCGGATCGCCTGCCGCCTGTCAGCGTGCTGCAGGTCAAGGCGCCGGACGACAACGGCGACCTTTTTGCGCGCCCCCTGGAATGGCACGGCGAAGGGGTTGAACCCACCGTGCTGATCATCGCCCGCGCCAATGACCCGGCCCTGGGCGAAGGCGACCGCATCCTGGCCCGCCTGCAGGTGGTCCATCACGCCGATCACAACTACGAGGCCCGCCTGATCCGCCGCATCGGCACCTCGCCGCGCAAGGTGGTGGGCATCTTCCGCAAGGGTGCCGAGGGCGGGCGCATCCTGCCCATCGACAAGGGCTCGGACAAGGAATGGACGGTCTCGCCCGATGCCACCGGCGGCGCCCAGGATGGAGAGCTGGTCGAGGCGGAACAGGCCGGACCCAAGGGCCGCATGGGCCTGCCCAAGGCGCGCATCGTGCTGCGGCTGGGCGATCCCACCGCGCCGCGCGCGGTGTCGCTGATCGCCATCCACCAGCACGGCATTCCCGACAATTTCCCCGAACAGGTCCTGGCCGAGGCCGACAGCATGAAGCCCGCCGGCCTCAAGGGCCGCACCGACCTGCGCGAGCTGCCGCTGATCACCATCGACCCTTCCGATGCCCGCGACCATGACGACGCGGTCTTTGCCGAACCGGACGAGGACCCGCAGAACGAGGGCGGGCATGTCCTCTGGGTCGCCATTGCCGACGTGGCCCATTACGTCACCCCCGGCTCGGCGCTCGACCGCGAGGCCAAGATGCGGGGCAACTCCTCGTACTTTCCCGACCGGGTGGTGCCGATGCTGCCCGACCGGCTGTCCGGCGATCTGTGTTCGCTGCACGAGGGCGTGCCGCGCGCCTGCATCGCGGCGCGCATCCGCATCGACGCCGAGGGCAACAAGCTGGGGCAGAAATTCTACCGCGCCCTGATGCGCTCGCCTGCCTCGCTCAGCTACCAGGAGGTGCAGGCGGCCATAGACGGGCAGCCCAACGACAAGTGCGGCCCGCTGCTGGAGCTGGTGCTGAAACCGCTCTACGCCGCCTATGCCGCCCTGCGCGCGGCCCGCGAACGCCGCCAGCCGCTGGATCTCGACCTGCCGGAACGCAAGATCGCGCTGGACGAGGATGGCAAGGTCACATCCGTCAATTTCGCCGACCGGCTGGATGCGCACAAGCTGATCGAGGAATTCATGGTGCTGGCCAATGTCGCCGCCGCCGAAACCCTGATCGCCAAGGACACGCCGCTGTTGTTCCGCGTCCACGAGGAACCGCCCGTCGACAAGCTGGAGTCTCTCCGCGACACGGCTCAGGCCGCCGGGCTGACGCTGGCCAAGGGACAGGTGCTGAAAACTCGCCATCTCAACCAGCTGTTGCACCAGGCGGCCAAGACCGGCGAGGCGGAACTGATCAACCTCGCCACCCTCAGGTCGATGACGCAGGCCTATTACAGCCCCAAGAACTTTGGCCACTTCGGGCTGGCGCTGCAAAACTACGCGCATTTCACCTCGCCCATCCGGCGGTATTCCGACCTGATCGTGCACCGCGCCCTGATCACCGCCCACAAGTGGGAGGGCGACGGCCTCAGCCAGGAGGACATCGAGCGGCTGGACGCCACAGCGCAGCACATATCGGACACCGAGCGCCGGTCGATGATGGCAGAGCGCGACACCACCGATCGCTACCTGGCCGCCTACCTCTCTGACCGGCTAGGGGCGGAATTCACCGGCCGCGTTTCCGGGATCGCCAAGTTCGGGATCTTCGTGAAACTCGACGAGACCGGCGCCGACGGGCTGGTGCCCATCGGCACGCTGGGCAACGAGTATTTCCATTTCGACCGCGACGCCGGCACGCTGATGGGCGGCGACACGGGCCGGATCATCGGGCTGGGGATGCGCGCGCGGGTGAAACTGGTCGAGGCCGCGCCGGTGACAGGCGGCATCGCGTTTGAACTGCTGGAGCTGGACGACGAGGAATACGAAAGCCGCCAGGGCGGACGGTTTTCGCGCGGCAAGGGCCGCCCCCGTGGCAAATCCGGCCCTTCGCCCCGCCGCAAACAGGCCAAGGCCAAGGCCAAGGATGCCAAGACCAAGCGCAAGGTGACCCGGCAGCGGCGCTCAAAGGGCTAGAGCGTCAGCGGCAACCCCGCGTAGAGCCGCTCCCGCCCCCGCGCGACATAGCCCATCAGGTTGTCGCGCCCCCGCAGGTTGGCGCGCAGCCGCGTCCGCACCGGAAGGTGGTCGATCATGCTCAGCACCGGCAGAGTGCTGGCATCCGCGGCCGTGGGCTGATCCCCGAACAGCCAGTCCTTCTCGCCCAGTTGCACCGTCAAACTGTCCAGGTCTGCGCCCATCTGGGTCAAGCGATCACCCTCCGAGAAACGCGCAATACCGTGGCTTTTCAACCCCTTGACCACCCTGCCCCGCATGATCCCCGAGACGATGCCACGGAGAGGCGCGGGGACCGTGGCGAAAAACACCGGCCCCATCACGGCCCAGCAGTCGTCCCGCGCCCAACGGTCATGCACCAGCCCCTGCCGCAGCGTGTCTTCGACCATGCGCATCAGTACATGCGCCTGCGCCCGCTCTTCCAGCCCAAGGCCCGGGAACAGGTCCGCCCCCTGCCCGGTCAGCCAGCGCAGGATCAGGGTGCTGTCGGGCACGATCCCGTCGGGCGTGCGCAGCGCGGGCAGCTTGCCCAGCGGCGCCTTGCGCGGGTCCGGATGCCAGTCCGGTTCCCAGTCGACACCCGCCAGTTGCAAGAGGATCATCGCCTTGGCGCAAAAGGGGCTGTGGCTGGGCTCGTCGAGACCGGGCGGGAACGTCATCAATTGCAGCATCGGAAAACCTCTCTTGGGCGGGATACCAACAGAATGGTCCATGCCGCCGGGCATATCCATGTTTCGTGCAACACCCCACCGGGGGCGGCGGGAATCTGCATGCGGTGTCGCGGATGGCTTCGCAATTGCGCCCGGGCACGCTAATCTCTTGTAAAACCAAAGAGCAGCAGGACCCGATCCATGATGTGGCGCGCAACAACCGGGCTGATCGCCCTTGCCCTTTTCGCCCCGCTGGCGGCGGCGGAGGCGGTCGAGGTCTCCTTGCGCCCCGTCGCGCGTGGGGAACTGGAGGCCCGCGTGACTGACCGCGCCATTCCCGCCTCTCCCCGGCCCGTCGGACGCGGCGAGGCGCCCGAGGTAGAGGATCGCCCGCTGATCGTCGATGGCGTGCCGGAGGATGAGCTGGAGGTGGTCAGCCGCGCCGCCACGCTGACGCCCAGCCTGCTGGCGCCTTCTGGCTCGTTGCGCCCCGTCCTGCGCCCTGCCGCGCTGGAAACGCTGGCCGCACATTCCGCCCGGATCACCGGCACGCAGGCCGGGTTCCGCGACTGGGTGCGCGCGTTTCGCCCCCGCGCCCTGGAACAGGGGATCGAACCGGCTGTCTTCGATGCCGCCTTCAAGGGGGCAAAGTTCGACCGCAAGGTGGTGGAACGCGACCGCAACCAGTCCGAGTTCACCAAGACGATCTGGGACTACCTCGACAGCGCCGCCTCGGCGACCCGCATCCGCAACGGCAAGGCGGCCCTGAAAAAGCACCGAAAGCTGTTGGACAAGATCGAGGCGGAATACGGCGTGCAGAAAGAGATCGTCGTGGCGATCTGGGGTCTGGAATCCGCCTATGGCACCTTTCGCGGCAGCACCCCGGTGATCGAGGCGATGGCCAGCCTCGCCTATGACGCGCGGCGCGCCGAATTCTTCGAGGGAGAGCTGATCGACGCGCTGAGAATCCTGCAGGACGGGCACACGACACAGGCCAACCTGCGCGGATCCTGGGCCGGGGCGATGGGGCACACCCAGTTCATGCCCGGCTCGTTCCAGCGGCTCTCGGTGGATCACGACGGCGACGGCAAGCGCGACATCTGGGGCGACGACCCCGCCGATGCCCTTGCCTCGACCGCCAACTACCTGAAATCCAACGGCTGGAAGACCGGCGTGCCCTGGGGGGTCGAGGTCCGCGTGCCCAAGGGCTTCGACTACATGCAGGCCAAGCGCGAGGTGACCCGTCTGCCCTCGGAGTGGGCCGACCTGGGCGTGCTGGACATTGATGGCAAGCCGGTCGGGGATTTCGGCCCGGCCTCGGTGCTGCTACCCGCCGGGCATACCGGCGCGGCCTTCCTGGTTTTCGACAATTTCGAGGTGATCGAGACCTACAACACCGCCGATGCCTACGTCATCGGTGTCGGCCACCTGGCGGACCGCATCGCGGGCGGCAAGGCGATCCAGGGCAAATGGCCCCGGGGCGACCGGGCGCTGAGTTTCGAGGAACGCATCGAACTGCAACAGCGCCTGACCGCCGCCGGCTTCGACACCGAGGGCATCGACGCCAAGATCGGCCCGTTGACCGTCGAGGCGGTGCGCCAGTACCAGAGATCCCAGGGGCTGGTGCCGGACGGCTATGCCTCGCTCTCGGTGTTGAAGCGGCTGCGGTGAGGTTTCTGCTTTCGCCCGGCCTGCGGCCAAGCGACCCGCTGGGGGGCCAGCCCCCCAGACCCCCCGGGGGTATTTCCGCCAAGAAGAAGCAGGGGCGTGGGGATCAGAACCCGCGTTCCTCGCAGGGGCCACCGGCAAAACAGCTGTGGACCCGGTCCAGATAATGCCGGTGCGGGTTCGGGTAGAGCCAGCTGCCGCAGGGGTCGGCCTGCAGCACGCGCTTGCCGTTTTCATGCTTGATGAAAGCCAGGTAACGCGTACCGCTTTTCGGATGTGCGCACCAGGGGCCGAAGCAGAGCACCCGCAGGGTCACATTCGCCTGGAACAGGGTATCAAATCCGTTCATGTCCAGCGAATGACCAATGAACTGTGCCCGCAGATCGGTCCGTGGTGGCACCCGGTCCTGGCGGGCCCAGTCGACCCTGGGCAGGCGCCCCTCGTCGAAATCGAGCCGGCCGACGGCGATCCCCCAACGATCGCCGGACGCTTCGGCCGCCTTGAAATCGCGCACCGGGTCCGCCGGGCGACAGGAAAGCGCCAGCGCCGGCGAGGCCGCCAGCAGCGATAGCGACAGGGCCAGCCAGCGCATCACAGGTGATCCCGAAAGGCGGCGATGACCTGTTCATAGACCGGACGCTTGAACGGCACGATCTGTTCCACGACCTCATCGGCGGGCAGCCAGCACCATTCCGAGAACTCCTGGTGGTCGTCCGCATCCAGCCGCACCTGGTCGTCCGTGCCGTGAAAGCGCAGCAGGAACCATTTCTGCTCCTGCCCCTTGTAGCGGCCCTTCCAGATCCGGGGCACGATGTCATGCGGCAGGTCGTAGGCGATCCAGCCCTCGGTTTCCGCCTCGACGGTGACAAGGTCGCGACTCACGCCGGTTTCCTCTTCCAACTCGCGCAGGGCGGCGTCGCGCGGGTCCTCGCCCTTGTCGATGCCACCCTGGGGCATCTGCCAGGCGGGCACCTCGCTGTCGATGCGCTGGCCGACAAAGGCATGGCCCTGGGCGTTGACCAGCATCACGCCGACGTTGCGGCGGTAGGGGAGGGTGGCGATGTCTTCGGGGGTCATCGGGCGGGTCTTGCTCACCTTGGGCCTCTTTGTACGTTTTTCCGGAAATCGCGTACGTTTTGTACAAAACGTACAGGATCCACGGGCACTCCTGCCTTCTCGTGCATACACCCGCCGGACCCGTTTTCAAAGCGGTCGGGCGCGCGGACCATGGCACATTGAAAACGAAAACCGGCGGCCAGGGGGCCGCCGGTGTAGCTGTTTCGAGACAGGACAGCCTCAGTCCTTGGGACCCAGCGCCGACAGGCCCTTGAGGATGTCGATGGCATAGGCCAGCTGGTAATCCTCTTCGCGCAGGCGGGCGGCGGCCTCGGCCTTGGCCCGGTCAAGCTCGATCTGCTCGATTTCCTCGGGCGTCAGCGAGTCGTTGTCGAGGCGACCGCGCAGGTCGGCCTCGGAACGGGTGAACGGGTTGGCCGCCGGCTCTTCCGCGGGTTCGGCGTTCGGATCGCGGCGCGGCTGGGCGACCACGATGTCCGGAGAGACACCCAGCGCCTGGATCGACCGGCCCGAGGGCGTGTAGTAGCGCGAGGTGGTCAGGCGCATTGCGCCGTTGCCCCGCAGCGGCATCACGGTCTGGACCGAGCCCTTGCCGAAACTCTTGGTGCCGACAACGATGGCGCGGCGGTGATCCTGCAGTGCACCGGCGACGATTTCGGAGGCCGAGGCCGAGCCGCCGTTGATCAGCACGACCAGCGGCTTGCCCTCTGCCAGGTCGCCGGGCTGGGCGTTGTAGCGGTCGCCATCAGCCGGGTCGCGGCCCCGGGTCGAGACGATCTCGCCCTTGTCGAGGAAGGCATCGGCCACCATGATCGCCTGGTTCAGCAAGCCACCGGGGTTGTTGCGCAGGTCGACGACAAAGCCGTTCACCTTGTCGATGCCACCCGCCTCTTCGACCTGCTTGGCGATGCCGTCGGCGAGGTTCGGGAAGGTCTGATCGTTGAAGGTGGTGATGCGCAGCACGACGGTCTCACCCTCGGTACGCGAACGCACGGCCGTCAACTTGATGGTGTCGCGGATGATCGAGACGTCAAAGGGCTCGTCGACGCCTTCGCGGACCACGGTGATCACGATTTCCGAACCCACCGGCCCGCGCATCATGTCCACTGCCTCGTCCAGGGTCAGGCCCAGCACGCTTTCGCCATCGACATGGGTGATGAAATCACCCGCCTCGATGCCGGCCTCCATCGCAGGGGTGCCATCGATGGGAGAGACCACCTTGACGAAGCCGTCTTCCTGCGTGACCTCGATCCCCAGGCCGCCGAATTCGCCGCGCGTCTGAACGCGCATGTCGGCGGCATCGTCGGGGGCAAGGTAGCTGGAATGCGGGTCGAGCGAGGTGAGCATGCCATTGATGGCGGCCTCGATCAGGTCCTTTTCGTCGACTTCCTCGACGTATTGCGCGCGGATGCGTTCAAAGATGTCACCAAACAGGTCGAGCTGCTCATAAACGCTCTCCGGACGGCTGCCCTCTTGCGCCAGCAACGGCCCGACCAATTGGGTCGTCGCCACGATGGACGCCAGGGTGCCGCCGACGGCGGCCATCACGAATTTCCTCATACCTCAATCATCCCTTGTCGGTTGTGAACCACCGCAGTGGGTCCTCGGGCACGTCGCCCTCTCTGACCTCTATATAGAGCGTTTCCGAACGGTCTCCGCCAGCCCCCTCACCCGAAGGTGACATATTGTTGCCGGCAGGCCCACCCATCAGCCCGACAGGCGCCCCGGCGGCCAGGACCTGCCCCGCCTCGCCAAAGACCGTGTCCAGCCCGGCAAGCACGAACATCAGGTCCGCCTGAGGTTCCAGGATGACCACCAGGCCGTAGTCCAGCAGCGGGCCGGCATAGCGGATCGTCGCGGCAGACGGGGTTGTCACCAGTGCCCCGGGACGGGTGGCGATGACGACGCCGGGGCGCGCGACGCCCGCCGCGTCGCGGTCCCCGGCCCCGTGCAGAACCACCCCGCGCACGGGCAACGGCAGGCTGCCCTTGCGGTCGGTGATCGGCGGCAGCGGCGGGCCGGTCTCGTCTTCGGTGATCTTGGCCAGGCCCGAGGCGAAGCCCTGCAATGTCTCGGTCGAGGTGATCAGCAGTTCGGTCCGGATCGGGTCCTCGGTAAAGCGACGGGGCAGATCGGTGCGGTCGGCGATCGCCTGGCTGAGCGCGGTGCGCGCGGCCTGCACGCCGCTCAGACCCTCCTGCAGTGTGTTGGCGGCATTCTGTTGCAGGGCGCGCAGGGCCGTGACCTCTTCGAGATCGGCGCGCAGCTCTGCCGCCTGCGCGGCAAGACCGGGCGTCAATGCCGCTACCAACATCCCCGAACGCGCGGCATCCAAGGGACCGCCCGGATGCACCAGCGTGCGCGGCGCGGCGCGGTCACCCACGGCCATGAGGGCGCCCAGCAGGCGCGCCACCTCGGCCTCCTGCGCGGACAGCTTGCGGCTGAGTTCCGTCTCCCGGATCGTCGCCGCGCGCAGCCCCTCGCGCATGGCGGTCAGCCCGTCCTCGTAGGCGCGCACCGTATCGGTCAGGGCCGCCACACGGTCCTGCGCCTCGTCGGCGGTGTCCAGCAGGACAGAGGCCGCCTCCAGCGCCTCGGCGGCGGCGCGCGCCTTGTCCCCCGCGTCCTGCGCGGCCAGCGGCGCGGCAACCAGGCAGAGGATCAGGGCCAGGCGTCTCACGTGATCAGGCTTTCCCCGGTCATTTCCTCGGGCTGCGGCAGGTCCATCAGCTGCAGCAGGGTCGGCGCCACGTCAGCCAGCCGCCCATCGCGCAGCTTTTCCACGCCGGGCGCGCCATAGAGGATCACCGGCACCAGGTTCGTCGTATGCGCCGTATGCGGCCCCCCGGTTTCCGGATCGACCATCGTTTCGCAATTGCCGTGGTCGGCGATCACCAGCAGCGCGCCGCCGGTCTGTTCCAGCTTGTCGACCACCTGCCCCAGCCCGGCATCGACCGCCTCGCAGGCCTTCATCGCCGCCTGCAGATCGCCGGTATGCCCGACCATGTCGGGGTTGGCGTAGTTCACCACGATCAGGTCATAGCCGTGGTCGATCGCGCCCAGGAATTTCTCCGTCACCTCGCCGGCGGACATCTCGGGCTGCAGGTCATAGGTCGCCACCTTGGGCGACTTGGGCATGAACCGATCCTCGTGCGGTTCCGGCACTTCCTTGCCGCCATTGAGGAAGAAGGTCACATGCGGATATTTCTCGGTCTCGGCCAGGCGGAACTGGGTCTTGTCGTGCTTGGCCACCCATTCGCCCAGCGTGTTGACGATCTTTCGCTTGGGGTAGGCCGTCGTCATGTAGGCGTTGTGGCTGTCGGAATATTCCACCATCCCCAGCAGGCCGGACAGGTCCGGTTTCTCGCGGTCGAACCCGTCGAAATCCGGCGCACCGATGGCGGCGAGGATCTCGCGCGCGCGGTCGGCACGGAAATTGACGAAGAAGACACCGTCGCCTTCGGCAATCCCGCCGTAGCCCTCGATGACAAAGGGCAGGATGAACTCGTCAGCCTTGTCCGCTGAATAGCTGGCCTTGATGCCGCTCACGGCGTCGGGATGCGCGGGGGCCTCGCCCTCGATCATCGCGCGATAAGCCTTTTCCACCCGGTCCCAGCGATTGTCCCTGTCCATCGCGTAGTAGCGGCCGGTGACGCTGACGATCTCTGCGCCCTCGGGCAGGGATTTTTCAAATCGTGCGACTTGATCCGCGGCGGAAGTGGGGGCCACGTCGCGGCCGTCGGTGATGACATGAACCGCCACCCGCAGCCCCTGGTCGGTCAGGACCTTGGCCGCCGCCAGCATGTGATCGGTATGGGCGTGCACGCCGCCGTCCGAGGTCAACCCCATGACATGCGCCCGGCCACCCGCAGCCTTCACCTTGGCGGCAAACTCCAGGATGGCCGTATTGTCAAAGAAACTGCCGTCTTCGATGGCCAGGTCGATCTGGCCCAGGTCC
This sequence comes from Mameliella sp. AT18, assembly GCF_028807275.1. NCBI lineage: Bacteria > Pseudomonadati > Pseudomonadota > Alphaproteobacteria > Rhodobacterales > Roseobacteraceae > Antarctobacter > Mameliella sp. AT18. The sequence goes on along the minus strand of NZ_JARAMO010000074.1, from coordinate 18,362 downwards.
ATCGCCACCACCCGGCCCGCGCCGATATTGGTATGCCCCACCTCGGAATTGCCCATCTGCCCGGTCGGCAGGCCCACGTCGGGCCCGTGGGTGATCAGCGTGGCATGGGGGCAGCTGGCCATCAGCCTGTCCATCGTGGGCGTATGGGCCAGCTTGGGGGCATTGTTCGCCTCCTCCTCGCGCAGGCCCCAGCCGTCCAGGATCGTGAGAATGACGGGTTTCATCGGCTAAGCCCTCCGAGGATCGTTCAGCAGCGGTTTAACAGGGGCGGAGAGGGATGTGGAGGGGGTATGCCAGCGCGAAAGGCACGCCGCGCCGTAGCGGCGGGCCCCCATGCCAAGGGGTTGCCCATATGCCGCCTGGACCGGCATCCTTTCTGAGCGGATTGGCGCCGGGTTCGGTCCGAGATCCTGCCGACCTGCCGGAAAATCCGGACCGCGCGCAGCCCCGTATTCCCGTACTCCGAACTCGTGCTAAGAAGGCATGGTCTGGACGAGAGGACCCGCCCGCAACGTGCCGCAACCGGGGGAACAGGATGAGTGCCCGCAAACCGATTCCCCTGTTTGTCGCCGGGTTGATGGCGCTTTTGTTTCTCCTGCTTGTCACGCTGATCTACAGCGCCTCGTCGCGCACCGCCCGGTTCGAACGCGACGGGGTTGAGACCACGGCAGTCTTCGTCTCCGGCCGCACGCAGCGTACGCAGAGCCAGCCCGAAAAGCCGGTGCGCTTTCGCCACTATGCCACGGTCCGCTATTCCGTAGACGGTGAGGTCATCACGGCCGAGGCGCAGGTGACCGGAGATTTCCTGCGCGCCCACGACCCCGGCGCGCAGGTGCCGGTACGCTACCTGCGGGACGATCCAGACACCGTGCTGGTGGACCCGCTGTTCGAAAGCCGGAGCCTGGCGCTGGCCTGGATGTTCCTGATCTTCTTCGCGGGGTGCCTGATCTGGCCGCTGATACGGCGCTGGCGCGCGCGGCGCGTGGCCGGCGGCGAGGTCCCGGATCAGGTCCGGGACGGGCCCCAACAAGTGACCCACCGCCGTCCCAAGGCCGGGCCGCTGCCGCGCTGGGTCAGGTGGGTCTCTGCGCTGCTTATGCTCTGCGCGCTGGGATCGTTCTTTACCCTCTCGATCTGGCTGCGCTACGCCGTCGAGGCCTGGGCCTTGCCGCACCTAGGCTGGGTGAGCCTGCCGCTGGGCATGGCGGCAATGCTGTTGCCGCCGGTGGGGTTCGGACTGGTGAATTTCGGGCTGATCTGGGGTGTGCAGAGGTGGCGGACGGCGCGGTAAACGCCGCCGTCCGCCGATGTTTCAACGGCTGATATTTCCGCAGGCGGCGCGAAGTCCCGGGGCAGGCCCGGGACGCGGCGGCACGAAACTGAGCGGGTCATTGTTCCCCCAGCTCGCGTCGAAACCGCACCTCACCCCTGAAGCGACTTCACCACCAATTCGCCCTCTTCCCGCGCCTTCATGGCCAGCGCGGCGGCGTGTGCCCCCGCGGCCGTCGTGAAATAGGGGATCTTGTCGTAGAGCGCGACCGAACGAATTTCGCGGCTGTCCTCGACCGCCGCGGACCCCTCAGTGGTGTTCATGACAAGGTGAACCTTGCCGTCCTTCATCAGGTCGACAATGTTCGGGCGGCCTTCGTAGACCTTTTTCACCAGCTCGCAGGCGATGTCATGCGCGGCCAGGAAGGACGCCGTACCCGAGGTCGCGACGATGGTGAAGCCGAGGTCCACGAGAATGCGCGCAGTCTCGATCAGTTGGTGCGTCTTGTCCTCGTCCTTGATCGAGAAGAACACCGTGCCCTCCGTCGGCAGATGCGTTCCCGCCCCCAGCTGCGCCTTGAGGAAAGCGCGGGCAAAGCTGCGGTCCCAGCCCATGACTTCGCCAGTCGAACGCATTTCCGGGCCCAGGATCGTGTCCACACCGGGGAAACGGGCGAAGGGCAGCACCGCTTCCTTGACGCTGAACCAGGGCATGTTCGGATCGGCCAGCGTCATCGGATCAGCCATCGGCACGTCGGTGTCATAGTCGATGCTTGCCTCGTAACCGGCACGCTTGGGGAAGGCCGTCAGCGGTTCGCCGGCCATGACGCGGGCGGCGATGCTGGCGATGGCGCTGTCGGTCGCCTTGGCGACGAAAGGCACCGTGCGGCTGGCGCGCGGGTTCACCTCGATCAGGTAGACCTCGTTTTCGCCCGCCGCGTTGGCCTTGATCGCGAATTGCACGTTCATCAGGCCAACCACGTTCAGCGCCTTGGCCAGCGCATGGGTCTGGCGTTCGATCTCGGCCAGGATGTCGGCGTCCAGCGAGTAGGGCGGCAACGAACAGGCACTGTCGCCCGAGTGCACGCCGGCCTCTTCGATGTGCTGCATGATGCCGGCGACATGGACGTTTTCGCCGTCACAAAGCGCATCGACGTCCAGCTCTGTCGCGCCGGACAGGTAGCTGTCCAGCAGGACGGGGCTGTCACCGGACACGACAACCGCCTCCTTGATGTAGCGGCGCAGGTGATCCATGTCGCGCACGATTTCCATCGCCCGACCACCCAGGACGTAAGAGGGGCGGATCACCAGCGGAAAGCCGATCTCCTCGGCGATGTCCAGCGCCTGCGCGTCGGTCGAGGCGATGCCGTTCCTGGGCTGTTTCAGGCCCAGCTGGTTGACCAGCGCCTGGAACCGCTCGCGGTCCTCGGCCAGGTCGATGGCGTCGGGCGTGGTGCCCAGGATCGGGATGCCCTCGGCCTCGAGCGAGTTGGCAAGCTTCAGCGGGGTCTGGCCGCCGAACTGAACGATGACGCCGTGCAGCGTGCCGTTTTCCTGCTCTTTCGTCAGGATTTCCATGACGTGTTCAAAGGTCAGCGGCTCGAAATAGAGGCGGTCCGAGGTATCGTAGTCGGTCGAGACAGTTTCCGGGTTGCAGTTGACCATGATGGTCTCATAGCCCGCGTCGGTCAGCGCGAAACAGGCATGGCAGCAGCAATAATCGAACTCGATCCCCTGCCCGATCCGGTTGGGACCGCCGCCCAGGATGACCACTTTCTTGCGGTCGGAGGGGCGCGCCTCGCATTCCACCTCGCCCATGAGGGGCTCTTCGTAGGTGGAATACATGTAGGGGGTCTGCGCCTCGAACTCGGCGGCGCAGGTGTCGATGCGCTTGAAGACGGCGGTGACGCCCAGCGCCTGCCGCCGTGCGCGCACGTCCTTTTCGGCAAAACCGGTCAGCTTGGCCAGGCGGGCATCGGTAAAGCCCATCATCTTGAGCGCGCGCATCGCCTCTGCGTCCTGCGGCAGCCCCTCGGCGCGGACCTCCTGCTCGGCCTCGACGATCTCGCGGATCCGGGCCAGGAACCAAGGGTCGAACATGGTGGTGCCGTGGATCTCGTCGTCCGTCAGCCCGTGGCGCATGGCCTGGGCGATGGTGCGCATCCGGTCCGGGGTCTGTTCGCTGATCGCCTTGATGACGGCAGCCTTTTCCGGGGCGGTCGACCACGGATCGACACTGACGCCGGGGATTTCCACCTCGTCAAAGCCAGTCAGGCCCGATTCCATCGAGGCCAGCGCCTTTTGCAGCGATTCGTGGATGGTGCGGCCGATGGACATTGCCTCGCCCACCGATTTCATCGCCGTGGTCAGGTAGGGTTCGGAACCGGGGAATTTCTCGAAGGCAAATTTCGGGATCTTGGTCACGACATAGTCGATGGTCGGCTCAAAGCTGGCGGGCGTGACCTTGGTGATGTCATTGTCCAGCTCGTCCAGCGTGTAGCCGACGGCCAGCTTGGCGGCGATCTTGGCGATCGGGAAACCCGTGGCCTTGGAGGCCAGCGCCGAGGACCGCGACACGCGCGGGTTCATCTCGATCACGACCATGCGGCCGTTTTCCGGGTTCACCGCCCACTGCACGTTGGAACCGCCGGTTTCGACGCCGATCTCGCGCAGGACGGCGATGCTGCCGTTGCGCATGATTTGGTATTCCTTGTCGGTCAGCGTTAGTGCGGGCGCCACGGTGATCGAGTCGCCGGTGTGCACGCCCATCGGGTCGACGTTCTCGATGGAACAGACGATGATCGCGTTGTCCGCCTTGTCGCGGACAACCTCCATTTCATACTCTTTCCAGCCCAGCAGGGATTCATCGACAAGGATCTGGCCCACGGGCGAGGCATCCATACCGGTGCGGCAATAGTGGATATAGTCCTCGCGGTTGTAGGCCACGCCGCCGCCGGTGCCGCCAAGGGTAAAGGCGGGGCGGATGATCGCCGGCAGGCCGATCTCATCAAGCTCTTCCAGAGCCAGGGCGACGCCGGCCTCCAGATCACGCTTGCCGTTGTCCTTCTTGGGCGCGGTGATGATCGTGGCCTTGGGGTTTTCCAGGCCGATGCGGTCCATCGCCTCGCGGAACAGCTTGCGGTCCTCGGCCATTTCGATGGCCTCGCGCTTGGCGCCGATCATCTCGACGCCGAATTTCTCCAGCACCCCCATCTCTTCCAGCGCCAGCGAGGTGTTCAGGCCCGTCTGCCCGCCCATCGTGGGCAAAAGCGCGTCGGGGCGTTCCTTCTCGATGATTTTGGCGACGACTTCCGGCGTGATCGGCTCGATGTAGGTGGCATCGGCCAGGCCGGGGTCGGTCATGATAGTGGCCGGGTTCGAGTTCACCAGGATCACCCGGTAGCCCTCTTCGCGCAGCGCCTTGCAGGCCTGGGCACCGGAATAGTCGAACTCGCAGGCTTGGCCGATGATGATGGGCCCCGCTCCGATGATCATGATGGACTGAATGTCGGTACGCTTGGGCATCGGGCAGCTCCGTCTGGGCCCCGGCATGGCGCGTTTCCGGGGGACTCTGTTGGCAAATTGTCGGCGTTATACGCAGCGCGGGTTCAAGCGCAAGCCTCGAACGGGGTGGTACGGCGACACAGGGCACCTATCTGACAGCAGGGTACAGGACAAGGATGCGGCGGGTATGGCCATTTTGCCGGAGGACGACAGGGCAGAGACTCGGCGCGCCTGGCTATGGGTAGAGTTCGCCTGTTTCTTTGCGGTGATTCCCGCGGTCATCGCGCTGGCCTTTCCCGCGGACATGATGTTCCCGCTGCTTTTCGGGTTCACCGCGCTGGGGGTGGTCCTGCTGCACATCACGCCGGGGTTTCACTGGCGCTCGCTGCGGCGCGGCGCCGCGCGGATCGACTGGTGGCTGGTGGCGGGCTTTGCGGCGGTGACGGCCACCATGGGCTACGCGGTGCTGCAATTGACCGCGCCAGAGGCCGCCTTTGCGTTGATCCGTCTAAACCCGGTGCTGATGCTGATGATCGCGGCGCTCTATCCATTCCTGTCGGCCCTGCCGCAGGAACTGGTCTTTCGGCCCTTGTTCTTTCGCCGCTACGGCGGCCTCCTGCCCGGTGGGACATGGCCGCCACTGGTGCTGAACGCCGCGCTCTTTTCCTTTGCCCACCTGATGTACTGGAGCTGGATCGTCGCCGGGATGACCTTTTTCGGCGGGCTCGCCTTTGCCTGGGCTTATGAACGGCGCGGAAGTTTCGCAGAGGCGGTGGTACTGCATTCCATCGCCGGGGTGATCCTGTTCGCGCTGGGGCTGGGCATCTTCTTTTACTCGGGCAACGTGGTGCGTCCGTTCTGAGACCGCACCACCACTATTCCGCCGCGCGCATCCAGTCCGCCCGCGCCGCCGGGTACAGGTAATCGCGGGTGATCGGCACCGCCGACATGGACTTGGCCAGTTGCCACTGCTGGACATGCAGATTGCCCTGCCGGAAAGAGACCTCCATCGAGACCAGGTAGAACCGCCACATGCGCAGGAACCGTTCGTCGAACATCTCGACCACCCGGTCGCGGTTCTCTTCCAGCCGCTCGCGCCAGGCCTGCAGCGTCATGGCGTAATGGATGCGCAGCGCCTCGTCGTCGCACTGGTGCAGCCAGTTGTCCTCGATCGCGCGATAGACCTCGGAGGCGGAGGGGGCGTAGCTGCCGGGAAAGATGTACTTGTCGATCCAGGCGTTGTTGGGACGCGGCGGGCCGTTCTTGACGATGGAGTGGATCAGCGCGACACCGTCGTCGGCCATCAGGTCGCGTACCTTGCCGAAATACTCGCGGTAATGCGGGGCGCCGACATGTTCCAGCATGCCGACACTGACGATCCGATCGAATCGCTCTTCCAGCTTGCGATAGTCCAGAAGCAGGAAGCGCACCCGATCCTCCAGCCCCTCGACATGCGCCCGTGCCTGCGCCGTGGCCAGCTGGTTCTCCGACAGCGTCACGCCCGTCACCTGCGCGCCGTAGTCGCGTGCCAGCGTCAGCGCCATGCCGCCCCAGCCGCAGCCGATGTCCAGCACCCGCATCCCCGGCTTTATCATCAGCTTGTCAGCGATATGCGCCTTCTTGGCCGCCTGCGCCTCTTCCAGGGTCATGTCGGACTTTGACCAGTAGGCACAGGAATACTGCATGTCCGCATCCAGAAAGATCCGGTACAGATCGTCCGAAAGATCGTAGTGATGCGCGACGTTGCGCCGGGCCGTGAACGGCGTGTTGCGCTGCAGGAAACCTCGCAGAGCGCTTTGCAATCTGCGCGGCAGTTCGTACCAGGGCGGCAGTTCGGCGATGTTGCCGCTGGGCACGAACAGCCCCAGAAGCCCCGGCAGGTCATCGCCTTCGACCTCCAGCGTGCCCTCGGCATAGCATTCCCCCAACGCCAGGCCGGGGCGCATCAGCAACCGGCGCACGGTGTCCGGTTCGGTCAGGATGATATGGGCCTCGGGGCCACCGCCCGGCCCGTAGGTTTCCGATTGCCCGCCGGGCATGGTCACGGTCAACTGGCCGTGCCGCAGCATCCGGCGCATCATGTTGCGGAACAGAGACTCCCACATGGCAAACCCCCTTGCGACGTTTTGGCGCGTCCTCCCGGCATTGATGATTAGCAGACTCAGGTGATTCTCACCAAATAAAGCCGTCTCCCTTGACTTCCCCCGCCCCTCGGGATGTATCGGCGCCTGACTTTTGCGCATATCAAAGGGGCCCGACATGCACGCCTATCGCAGCCATACCTGTGCCGATCTGACCAAGGACCAGGTGGGTGATACCGTCCGGCTGGCCGGCTGGGTGCACCGCATCCGCGACCACGGCGGCGTGCTGTTCATCGACCTGCGCGACCATTACGGCATGACGCAGGTGCTCTGCGATCCCGACAGCCCGGTGTTTGCCCAGGTCGAGAAGGTGCGCAGCGAATGGTGCATCCGCATCGACGGCACGGTGAAGGCACGCGCCGACAGCCTGGTGAACCCCAAGCTGCCCACCGGAGAGATCGAGGTCTACATCCGCGACATCGAGGTGCTGGGTGAGGCGCAGGAACTGCCGCTGATCGTCTTCGGCGACCAGGAATACCCAGAGGAAACGCGCCTGAAATACCGCTATCTCGACCTGCGCCGCGAAGCGATGCAGAAATCGATGACGCTGCGGTCCGACGTGGTGGCCAGCATCCGCCGCCGCATGTGGGACAAGGGGTTCCGCGAGTACCAGACGCCGATCATCACCGCCTCCTCGCCCGAGGGCGCGCGCGACTTCCTGGTGCCGTCGCGCCTGCATCCGGGCAAGTTCTACGCCCTGCCGCAGGCCCCGCAGCAGTTCAAGCAGCTCATCATGGTCTCGGGCTTCGACAAGTATTTCCAGATCGCGCCCTGTTTCCGCGACGAGGACCCGCGCGCCGACCGCTCGCCCACCGATTTCTACCAACTGGACATGGAAATGTCCTTTGTCGAACAGCAGGACGTGTTCGACACGGTGGCGCCGGTGATCGCGGGCGTCTTCGAGGAATTCGGCGGCGGCAAGTCCGTGGATGCACCCGAGACATGGCCGCAGATCCCCTATGCCGAGGCGGCGCTGAAATACGGCACCGACAAGCCCGACCTGCGCAACCCGATCGAGATGCAGGTGGTCTCCGAGCATTTCGCCGGTTCCGGCTTTGCCATCTTCGCCAAGCTGCTGGAACAGGAGGGCACCGAGATCCGCGCCATCCCGGCGCCGGGCGGCGGCTCGCGCAAGTTCTGCGACCGGATGAACGCCTGGGCGCAGAAAGAGGGTCTGCCGGGCATGGGCTACATCTTCTGGCGCGACCAGGGCGAGGGCATGGAGGCCGCAGGCCCCCTCGCCAAGAACATCGGCCCCGAGCGCACCGAGGCGATCCGCCAGCAGCTGGGCCTGGGTGTCGGCGACGCGGCGTTTTTCCTGGGCGGCAAGCCCGCCAGTTTTCAGCGCATCGCGGGCAAGGCGCGCGACGTGCTGGGCCATGAGCTGAAGCTGATCGACCCCAACCGCTTTGCCTTTGCCTGGATCGTGGATTTCCCGATCTACGAAAAGGACGAGGAAACCGGCGAGGTCGATTTCGAGCACAACCCGTTTTCCATGCCGCAGGGCGGGATGGAGGCGCTGCAGGGCGATCCGCTCAAGGTGCTGGGCTTCCAGTACGACCTGGCCTGCAACGGCTACGAGCTGGTCTCGGGCGCGATCCGGAACCACAAGCCCGAGGTCATGCTGAAGGCGTTCGAAATCGCGGGTTACGGCGAGGAGGAGGTCAAGAACCGCTTTGGCGCGCTCTACAACGCCTTCCACTACGGCGCCCCGCCGCACGGCGGCTGTGCCGCGGGCATCGACCGGATGGTGATGCTGCTGGCCGAAACGGCGAACATCCGCGAGGTCATCATGTTCCCGATGAACCAGCGCGCCGAAGACCTGATGATGAACGCGCCCTCCGATCCATCGTCGGATCAGCTTATGGAACTGTCCCTGCGCGTCATTCCGCAGGACTGACGCCGCAAAAGGCGCCTTTTTGCCGAGGCGCCGGACACAACATCGTGCGGGGCGATGCAAGCACGCCCCGCTTGCGGTATAGGGGCCTTAACAGCGTTGAGGCCCCAAGATGTTCGACCCCGTTCTTGCCGAAATCCGCTTTGGCTGTGGCCGGTCCCCCCGGATCGCCGCCCCCGCCTCCATGCAGGCGCTGCTGGACGGGCTGACCGCCCCAGACGGAATGGCACAGAGCTTTCCGATCATGGCGTTCGACGCCTTTTCCAGGGACATGGTCGTCAACGCCTACACGCTGGGTCGCATCCGCCGCCTGACGCGCGGCACCGAGGCGGAGGGGCTGGCACTTGAACAAATCCAGCGACTCAAACGCAGTGCCCGCAAGTTGCAGTCGGAGTGGCTGGTGGCCCATGTCGCCCGCCGCGTGAACAGCCCGACGCCTTTGCGCGAACGGCTGGAAAGCTTTTGGGCCGACCATTTCACCGCGCGCGGCAAGGCCAACGTGATGATCCAGGCCGGGTCACCCTACGTCGAATCTGCCATCCGCCCGCATCTCGCCGGCAGGTTCGAGGACATGTTGATCGCGGTGACGACGCATCCCCTGATGCTGCACTACCTCGACCAGCACGCCTCGGCCGGGCCGAACTCTCCGCAGGCACTGAAATACCCCGGGCAAAAGGGCCTGAACGAGAACCTGGCCCGCGAGGTCCTGGAACTCCACACGCTGGGCGTGGACGGCCCCTATACGCAGACCGACGTGCGCGAACTGGCAGAACTGCTGACCGGGCTCGCCTTCACCCCCGAAGGCGGCACCGAGTTCCGCCGCCCGCTGGCCGAACCCGGGTCGGAGACCGTGCTGGGCAAAAGCTATGGCGGCGACCAACCCGCCCGGCTGGAGGATATTCACGACGCCCTGCGCGACCTTGCCAGGCATCCGGTGACCGCTCGCCATGTCGCGGGCAAGCTGGCCGTGCATTTCGTGGCGGATGCACCCGACGCGGACCTGGTCAGCGCGATGGAAACCGCCTGGCTGAACACGGACGGCGAGCTGATGGCGGTCTACCGGGCCATGCTGGATCACCCGGCCGCCTGGGACCCGCGCCCGGCCAATGCCAAGCAGCCGCTGGATTTCATCGCCTCGGCCTGCCGGGCGCTGGACATCCCGCACGAGATCCTGGGCAAGCGGGTCGGCATCGCGCTGGTCGAACCGATGCGCCTGATGGGGCAGGTCTGGCAGAAACCACCCGGCCCCGACGGGTTGCCCGAGGCGGATGATGCTTGGCTGACACCACAGGGGTTGGCCGCCCGTCTGCAATGGGGCTTTACCATGCCGCAGGCCCTGCTGGGGGCCCTGCCGGACCCGCGCGATTTCGTTGAAACCGCGCTGGGGTCGCGCGCCCCTGACGAGGTGCGCTTCGCCGCCGGCGCCGCCGAGACCCGAGCCGACGGGATCGGCGTGGTGTTGGCCTCCCCCGCCTTTCAGAGGATGTGAGCAATGGACAGACGCAATTTCCTGGCCCGCAGTGCCGCCCTTGGCTGTTCTCTGGCCGCCAGCCCGCTGGTCACGCCGGTCAGCTTCGCCGCGACGCCGGGCGATGCCCGGCTGGTGGTCATCATCCTGCGCGGCGGCATGGATGGCCTCGACGTGGTGGCGCCCTATGGCGATCCGGATTTCGCCGCCCTAGGCCGGCCGGGACCGGACATGGACGGGAGCGCCTTCGATCTAGACGGGCGGTTCGCGCTGCACGGGGCCCTGGCCCCGTTGCGCCCCCTCTGGCAGGCGGGTGACCTGGGTTTCGCCCATGCGGTCTCGATCCCCTACCGCGACAAGCGCAGCCACTTCGACGGCCAGGACCTGTTGGAGGCCGGCGTGGCCGCCTCGGACGCGCCCTTGCCCGATGATGGCTGGCTGAACCGTCTTGTCCAGCATCTGCCCGGGGCCAGCGCGGAAACCGCCTATGCCATCGGCAGCGAGCCGCTGCGCATCCTGTCGGGGCCCGCGCCCGTAAACCGCTGGACGCCGGAGGCGGACCTGCGCCTGTCGCCTCAGGCCATTCTGCTGACCCAACGGGTGATGCAGTCCGATCCTGCGATGGCCGCAGCGCTGGAAAGCGCCTTTGCACTGGCGGGAGGTGACGGTGACGGGCTGGCCTTTTCGGGCACCCCCGGCGACATGATGGCCGCGATGCGGGACGACATGATGGCGCCGCGCGACCGGCATCGACCGGGCCGTGTGCTGGCGGAATTTGCCGGTGCGCAATTGCGGGGTGCGGCGCGGATCGCCTGTTATTCCCTGAACGGCTGGGACACGCACAAGTCGCAGGAGCGCCACCTGGCCCTGTCGCTGGAACAGCTGTCGGACTCGCTTCTGGCCCTGCAAGAGGCCCTGGGACCAGAGGCCTGGGGCAAGACGACGGTGGCTGCGGTGACCGAATTCGGGCGGACCGCGCGCTGGAACGGGACAGAAGGCACGGACCACGGCACCGGTGGGGCAATGGTACTGGCCGGTGGCGCCCTGCGCGGGGGCCGTGTCGTCACCGACTGGCCCGGCCTGGGCGACGGAGCGCTTTATGAAGGGCGTGACCTGAGACCCACCCGCGACCTGCGGGCGCATCTGGCCTGGCTGTTGCACGGACAATTCGGCATCGCTCGCAGCACGCTGGAAACCACGGTCTTTCCCGGACTCGACATGGGAAGCGACCCGGGCCTGTTGTTGTAGTGCGGGCGGTCAGATCGCCATGCGATCGGCCACGCGGTCCTGAACCAGGGCAGACACACGGTCCAGACCGGGCTTGACCGGACGGCCAGCCGCACGCGCATCGGCCAGGTCCTCTGCTGCCTGCTGCAACACGCCGTCGCCCGCGCTGCGCGCGACCCCGGCAAGGAACTGCGTCAGGTAGGCCAAGGTCTGTGGGTTGCGCGCGTCGCCCAGCACGTCTGCCGCGTGGGCCATGTCATCGCGGTAGGACAGGGGATCGGGGACCACGGGATCGTCACAGACAAGACGCGGGCCGGTGGGACGCCGTTCGCTGGGCAGGACCGACAGGATGGCGTTCTGGAAGGCGACAACCGAAGAGATCGGCTTGCCCAGGAAACCGTCGGCACCGGCGGCCAGGGCCACTTCTTCGGCGAAGGTGTCGCCGCTGGTGCCCAACAGGACATCTACGCGCGGACAGGTCGTGCTGAGTTCGGCGATCAGGTCTGCACCCGACCCATCCGGCAGGCCCAGGTCGATGATCACCACGCTGGGCCGATAGACCTGCAGGTGCCGTCGCGCCGACTTCAGGCAGTCCGCACGGCGGATACGCGCCCCGGACCGCAGGCACAACAGGCGCATGGCATCACAAGAGTACCGGCTGTCCTCAACCACGAGGATGGTCAGCCCAAGCAGGGGCCGCGTCGCGGTAGGACGCAGGTGCGGGGAGAGTTGATCATAGTCGTCCATGTCGGGGCTCCTCATCGAGTCGCCTGCCAGATTGGCCCCGACAAGGTGAACAAGCGGTTAAGGGTCGCACCGGCTTGTCCGGCCTGTGTCGTCACGCCATAACCTCTGCCAACGCCAGACATGGAGAGACAAATGATCGGACGCCTGAATCACGTTGCCATCGCCGTGCCCGACCTAGAGGCCGCCGCCGCACAGTACCGCACCGCGCTGGGTGCCAAGGTCGGAGAGCCGCAGGACGAGCCCGACCACGGCGTGACCGTGATCTTCATCGAACTCCCGAACACCAAGATCGAGCTGCTGTATCCACTGGGAGAAAACTCTCCGATCCAGGGGTTTCTGGACAAGAACCCCTCGGGCGGCATCCACCACGTCTGCTACGAGGTCGAGGACATCCTTGCGGCGCGCGACCACCTGAAGGAAACCGGCGCCCGCGTGCTGGGCACCGGAGAGCCAAAGATCGGCGCACATGGCAAGCCCGTGCTCTTTCTGCACCCCAAGGACTTCAACGGCTGCCTCGTGGAACTGGAGCAGGTCTGATGGGGATCACCTCGGCCATCGTCCTCTTTGCCGTGATCTGGTTCATGACGTTCCTCTGCGTCATCCCGATCCGTCTGAAGACCCAGGGAGACCTGGGCGACGTTGTGCCCGGCACCCATGCCGGCAGCCCCGAGGTGCATAACCTCAAGCGCAAGGCCTGGATCACGACCGGCATCGCCTTCGTGCTCTGGGCCGTCATCGCCTCGATCATCGTCTTCGAAGTGATCACGGTGCGCGACATCGACGGTTGGATGTTCGACCGGATGGACGGCAGCTCGCACGTCAACTGATTGGGACCGCGCCCCTAGCGGGCGCGGTTCACCCGGTGGAACACATGGGTAAAGGCCGCCGCCCCCAGCACGGGAACCAGCAGGTTCACGATGGGAACGGTCAGGGGCACCGCCATCACCACACCCGTCACCCAGATCGTCAGCATGTGCCGGCGCCGCAGCTTGCGTGCCTCGATCCGGCCGACGCGGCGCATGGCGGCCAGCGTGAAATATTCCCGACCCAGCAGAAACCCGTTCAGCGCCCAGAAGATGAAGGGCGCGAAGGGGATGAAGATCAGGTAGACGATCAGCGCCAGCAGGTTCGCCAGGACCATTGTCCCGAAGAACCCCAGCGCATCCATCAGGCCATCTGAAAAGCTGACCGGGGTTGCGGCGGGCAAACCGGGATAGTGGCGGTCCTCGACCGCCTGCGCGACTTCTTCGAGGAACATCGAGATGATGGCCGAGGCCACCGGCGTCATCAGGAAGACCGACAACAGCAGCATGACCGGCACCGAGGCCCAGCTTGCCGCGTCGTCGAGCCATTGCACCGTGCCGATCCAGGGCAGCGTGACGGCATCTCCGACCATCCAGCCGACCACGTTGAACACCACCACGACGGCGGCGATCAGCGCCCCCAGCGTGATCCCGATCCCGCGCAACAGCACGCCGCGAAAGCGCGGATCAGGCATTTGCGCCATGGCGCGGCTGACGGCATCGAAGATCATTCCGACACCCAGCTGACGATCTGGTCAAGGTCGGGGCGCGGACGTTCCGGCGGCGTGGCGCCTTCGGTTCCGATGTGGATGAACCCGGCGATCTTTTCATCTGCGCCAAGCCCCAGTGCGCCCTCGACAAAGCCGCGATCATGGCTGGCCCAACCCGACAGCCAGTTCGCGCCCCAGCCTGAGGCCAGCGCCGCGTTCAGCAGCGCAAGACAGGCGGCACCCGCCGAATAGGTCTGTTCCAGCGCCGGGATCTTGGGGCTGTCCTTTTGCACCTCGACGACGGCAACGCAGAGCGGGCTGCGCTCCCATGCGTCGCGTGCCTTGGCGATGTCCTCGCCACTCTTGCCCAGCCGGGTGCCGCACTCTGTCACGGCATCCGCCAGTCGCCGCATCGCGGGCGCCCGCAACACGATGAACCGCCAGGGCTCCAGCTTGCCGTGATCGGGGGTCCGCGCCGCTGCCGTCAACAGGGGCATCAGCGCGGCATCGTCGGGGCCGGGCGCCTTCAACGTCTTGGCCGGGCGCGACCGGCGGCTCAGCAGAAAGTCCATTGCAGCGGGGTTCGGGATGGGCATGGCGTCTCCTGTCATCGTCCGCCGTTATGTCAGGCCGCAGGCGCCGGGTTTCAACCGGGAATATTGCGCATCACGGCGCAGCCTGTATGCGGGGGGCATGAAACAGCCAGATCTCTCCGACCTTGCGGTGCCGGGCGCCACGCTGACCGTGCGTGTCACGCCCAGGGCATCGCGCAATGCCGTCATCCGAGACGGGGACAGCCTGCGCGTCACGGTCACGACGGTGCCGGAGGGCGGCAAGGCCAATGCGGCGGTGATCAAGCTGCTGGCCAAGGCGCTGGGACTGCCGAAAAGCCGGCTGGAACTGGTGCGCGGCGAGACCGCGCGGGACAAGCTGTTTCGAATAGCCGACTGAGCCGGGATTCAATCCTTGCGCCGATAGACGCCTTCGGGCGTGTTCACCGCCGCCACCAGGTCCTGCATCTGCGAAATTGACAGGGTGATCCGCTGCATCCTGTCGGTGCGCGGGTCGTATTGCTCGACCGTGATGCAATCCTCGAAGCCCGAGATGACCACGTCCTCTTGCAGGGGCGGGCCGCCTTCGTCCACCAGGGTCACGACGGTGGCGTCAAAGTCATGTTCTACGCTGTACATGTCGTCAGCCTAGCCCGCGCGCCCCTTGCCGGAAACCGATTCGGCACGACGCTGACGCCGCCGGTACAGGGCATATAGCGCCGGGGCCACGAGGTGATCGTAGATCAGGCCCAGAATGCGGCTCAGTATCGGCAGGCGCACCAGCCAGGCCAGCCAGCGCAGGCGCGGCATCTCTGCCCAGAGGACGGCAAAGGCGGGCAACCCGCTGTAAAGCGTGCCGTCCTTGACCACATGAAACCTGCGGGCCGCCTGGTCGCGGGTCAGCCCGTGATCTTGATGCGTGCCCTCGGAGAGCCCGGCAAAGCCCACTTCGACGCCGTCACGTTCCGCCATGCGGCGATAGCCTGCCACCTCGCGCGAACAGATCGGGCAACTGTCGTTGTAGATCACGGTTGGCTTATCGGTCATGCACCGAAACCTAGATCACCGGCGCAACACTGCCAATTGATCGCGACCGGCTGGAACAGAAGGTCGCGGCAGCTTAGGGTCGAGGTACACTCATCGTTTTCCGGACCTTCCATGACCCGACTGTTGCCGCTCATCGCCCTTGCGTTGCTGTCCGCCTGTGCCGCGCCCCTGCCGGCCCCCGCGCCCAGTGCCCTGGGCGGATCCGAGGCCCAGCAGCGCGCCAACCGCGCCGCGCGGCAATTCGTGCAGGTCGTGCAGACGGTCGAGCCGGTCGCGGAACGCGAATGCCGCGAGCGGACCCGGGGGCTGAACTGCGATTTCCAGATCGTGATCGACGACCGGGCCGAGCTGGCGCCCAATGCCTTCCAGACCGTCGACCGGTTCGGCCGACCGATCCTGGCCTTCAACATCGGCATGATCAACTCGGTCCGGAACGCGGACGAACTGGCCTTTGTCATGGGGCACGAGGCCGCGCATCACATACTCGACCATCTCGCCAAGACCAAGCAGAGCGCCACCATCGGCGCCGTGGTCTTTGCCGGGATTGCCGCCATCAGCGGGGCCGAGGCCGAGGCCGTGCGCAATGCCGAACAATTGGGTGCAGCGGTGGGCGCCCGCACCTATTCCAAGGAGTTCGAGCTGGAAGCGGACCAGCTGGGCACGATCATCACCTATCGCGCCGGCTTCGATCCCTTGCGCGGGGCTGAGTTTTTCGCGCGCATTCCCGATCCCGGCAACAGGTTCCTTGGCAGCCACCCGCCCAATGCCGCCCGCCTCAAGATCGTGGCCGAGACGGAAAAGGCGCTGCGCCAACAGTGACACCTCACCCTGCGTCAACCCTGCGTTGACCTGAGTCAAGGCGACCGCGCGCCCGCTCTGCCATGCTTTGCCTCGACGACAGAGGACAGAGGACAGAGGGGACGGATCAATGCAGAGCAGAGCGACACTGAAACGCCATGCGGCGCTGGTCGATGACATGGCGCAGGCCCGCGGGATAGACCTTGAAGAACAGATCATGCGCGGAAAGCTGACGGTCTCTGAACTGGAGGACGCGGTGTTGCGCTGCACGGCCTGCACGTCGCCAGAGACCTGCGCACACTGGCTGGGCAATCGCGAAGGCACCGAGACACCCGCGTTCTGCCGCAACTCCGGCCTGTTCCGGACTCTGGAAGCGGGTTGAGAGATGGACGGAACGCGCCCTGCCCCGACCCGCCCCACCGTCTTGGGGGATGAAACCGAGCACTACTGGCTGGTCCAACGCATGGCCAAGGCCACCGGCGTCGATCTGGTCGGCGCGATGGACGCCGGGCTGCTCACGCAGGAGGATTGGGCGGGACTCGTCACGCGCTGCCGGGGCTGCACCTGGTCCGAGGGTTGCGGTCAATGGCTGAACAAGCCCGTGGACGACACGCGCAACTTTCCCGGCACCTGTCTGAACCGCAAACGCCTTGCCGCGCTGCAAGACGCGATGGAAGGCACCACGTCCTAGGAGAAGAAAGATGGGACTGACGCTTGGTGACCCCGCCCGGCATTTTTTCATGACACGCAGCGTTGCGCGGGTCATGGGCCTGAACCTCAGCGATGCGTTGAACGATGGCAGCCTGGCACCGGGCGCCTATGCCTCGATGGTCACCGCCTGTCGTGGATGCGCCTTGGTGGATGCCTGCGAGCAATGGTTGTCTCGCCAGACCTCGCTGACCGGGACACCGCCCCCGGGGTGCTACAACGGCCCCATACTGGCCGAGCTTCAGCGACGCCAGTGACGGTCACCTGCGGGAAAGAGACACCCGGGCCAGAATGAAAGCAGGGGGCGTTTCCGCCCCCATTTTTTCTGTCATTGCGACCGCAGGTTCTGGGCCGATTCCTTGATCGCCTCGTATTGGCCCGAAGGCCGGAACCGCCAGAGATAGTCCGGCAGCACCGCCTGAACGGACATCGGCGAGATCCCCAGGTCGGAGAACCCCCGAGCGCCTTCGGCGGTGACGTTGTCCTGGCGCAGGCTGCGGACCTGGTCGGCGGTGATCTGCGCGGGAATCAGGCCCAGCGAGAGGCTTTGCACGAGATCCGAAACCGCCGCAATGACACTTGCGGCAAAAAAGGGAATGTTTGCCACGAAGCGACGGCGGCGGATCACGTCCAACATCACTTGCATCAGCTCGCGGAAGGTCATCACGTCCGGACCGCCCAGTTCATAGATGCCTGGCACTGCCTGTCCCAGAACGCCCTTGACTGCGGCCTGCGCCACGTCGTCCACATAGACCGGCTGGAATTTCGTTGCGCCGCCGACGATCGGCAGCACAGGACCCATGCGGGTCATCGAGGCGAAGCGGTTGAAAAAGGCGTCCTCGGGGCCGAAAATCACCGACGGGCGCAGGATCACGGCCTGCGGCATGTGCTCAAGGACGGCTTCCTCACCTTTGCCCTTGCTCTTGGCGTAAAGGCTCTTGCCCTTGGGATCGGCACCGATGGCAGAAACATGCACCATCCGCGAAACGCCTTCCTCGGCGGCGATGCGTGCGATGCGCTCCGCGCCTTCGTGCTGAACGGCGTCAAAGTTGTTCTTGCCGCCCTTGTCGAAGGTGCCGACGCAATTCACCACCGCATCGGCCCCCTGCATCACGCTGCGGACGCTGTCGTCATCGCGGATGTTGCAGAAGACCGGCTCGACCTGGCCGACGACGCCATAGGGCCGGACAAAGATCGCCTCGTTCGGGCGGCGGCAGGCGACACGGACGCGCCAGCCCTCCCTGGCCATGCGACGGGCGATATAGCGTCCGACGAATCCCGAGCCGCCATAGATGGTGACGAGTTTGGACATTGGGGCGCGCCCTCCTGTAGCCAGCTTTCCCGGCAGGAATACCGGCGCGGCGCCTCGCCCGCAAGGCGCCGCATTGCCGCGTGAAGATTTCTTGAAATTCGTCGTTGACACCCCCTCGCACCACCTTTAAACGCCTGCCTCACGCTCCTGATGCCCAGGTGGCGGAATTGGTAGACGCGC
>NZ_JARAMO010000094.1:0-1293 GCF_028807275.1 Mameliella sp. AT18 | reverse complement strand
AACCGGACCAATCAGCGGGGGCGGGTCACAATGAATATTTGCAGCTTCGCAGCTGAAAATTCCCTTGTTCTCATTGACGTGGGACGAGATAAACTAACTGCACTCAATACACCGCCTCCGCCTACCAGTTGATTGGCGAAATAATAGGGAGGCTCAAGCAAAGCACATCTATCCACTCTTGCTGCGTCAAGACAGCAACGTGAAACACTTTTTGCTCACTTCGCACTCCCATGCTCGCCTTGTGAAATTCATCGATTAGCGCGCTTTCTTCGGAGAAACCTACACTGGGGACAATCCCGCTGGGTTCACTTGAAGTCCAACTCCAAGGAACATCCAGTAGGTACGACTCATTGCAAATCCGCACCGATAGCACGCCCGCCCCAAATGATATTTTATATTTCTCCCTACCTGTGAAATAGAAATCCTCTATGTCGATATCAATCCCATCCGGAAAATAGTGGATCGAATCCAAACTAATTCGACTACCCAAGCTGCGCCCGGATTCCAAAGGATGCAAATCGTATAGAGTCACTCTGGGAACCTAAACTTTTCGTTGGGCCTGCCGCTTGGATAGTGCAGTTCTACTGTCCAAGCGCTTTTCGCTCCAGGCCGATTGTTTCTAATACTTTCATTTCTTCCGACATTCCCCGGGTGGTGTGCCGTCTGACGCCAAGATTGCCCGAACCAGGCCGCTGGGCAAGCATTTGCCGCCCTGAGCGGCGCCTGCGGGCGTGCGGGCTGCTGGAATAGGGCGGATCAGACCGCGAAGCCGCCGTGTTGTGTCCCGGCGGCAGTGTTTTTCAGCGCAGCGTGCAGACCTGTCCTGCCGCTTCTGTTCCGTTTGGGGCTGGAGTGCTGTCACGGGCATGAGGGAGGCGCTCGCAATCGGCGGATGGCGGCGAGGATGGCGCGTACCATCGGGCCGGTCACGGCAACCTCGGCCAGCTGGAAGGTGATGGCGCGAGCGTGGCGCACGACACGCCCCCCCGATCTTGATCAGTTTCAGTTGTAAGCTGGTCAACGACCAGTCGGCCATGGCCTCGGGCAGCTCGATACAGCGCAAGAAGGTGGCCAGGTTGTAGGCCAAGGCGTGCAGTTGCAGCAGCACCTCGTTGTCGCGAAACTTCCAGCATGAAAGCCGCGTCCAGCGGAAGGCGTATTTGCCTTCCTTGATGTGCTGCCCGGCGGTGCCGCGCTGGTTGTAGAACCGCACCACCCAGTCCGGCTCCATCGGCAGGTTGGTGACGATGAAACCGACACGCGGGAACGGCTCGTCCTGATCGGGGAAGAGAT
>NZ_JARAMO010000073.1:0-27476 GCF_028807275.1 Mameliella sp. AT18 | reverse complement strand
GGCTGGTTCGGCTTCAACGGCGGCTCGCAGCTGGCAATGGGCACCGTGGGTGACGTGTCGGACGTGTCGCGCATCTTCGCCAACACCAACATGGCCGCCGCAGCCGGTGCCATCGCCGCGATGATCCTGACCCAGATCATGTACAAGAAGGTCGACCTGACGATGGTCCTGAACGGCGCCCTGGCGGGCCTGGTCTCGATCACCGCCGAACCGCTTGCGCCGACGCTCTTCGGCTCGCTCTGGATCGGTGCCATCGGCGGTGTCATCGTGGTCTTCGCCGTGCCGATGCTGGACAAGTTCAAGATCGACGACGTGGTCGGCGCCATCCCGGTGCACCTCTGCGCCGGCATCTGGGGCACCATCGCCGTGGTCTTCTACAACGGTGACGCCAGCCTCTCGACGCAGATCATCGGCATCATCGGCTACGGTGTCTTCACCTTCGTCGCATCGCTGATCGTCTGGTTCATCCTCAAGGCCGTCATGGGCATCCGTGTCTCGGAAGAGGAAGAGATCACCGGTCTCGACATGGCCGAGCTGGGTATGGAGGCATACCCCGAGTTCTCCAAGGGCTGAGGTTCTCCTTCCTCTCAGCTTTTGTGACCACTGGCCCGGGCGCTCGCGCCCGGGTTTTTTCGTCAAGGGGTATCGGAAACCTGCCTTTGTTTCCGGATTTCCCCCTGGTGGGCTTGCATCCGGGCAGAGGCCCTGAAATTCTGGTTTCCCTTGGGGAAACCCGACCGGCTATCAGAGAGGCCCGATGATATCTCACGACTTTCTGGAGGTGCCGGGCATCCGGTACTGGCACCTGTCGGGCGAGGTCGATCTGGACGAGTCGATCGAGGCCTTTGTCGCGGTCCGGGCTGCCGGCGGTCTTGCCGCGGACATGACCCGTCCGGTGGTCTTCGACATGCGCAAGACTGATATGGCGCGGTTCACCGGCGAAGACATGCGCCGCTATTCCGCGCGGCTCAAGGCGCTGGGCTTCGGAGAGACCGGCTCCCTGGCCGCCTATGTCGTCAGTAATGACACCAACTTTGGCATGATGCGGATGTCGGCCACCTATTTCGAACTGTCCGGTGTGCGCAAACAAGAGAACACGATCGTGACGCTGGACATCTCCGAAGCGGCGGAATGGGTCATTGCCCGCGCCGGGATTGCGACCGAACATCAGGATGCCGTGCGGCGCTTCCTGCTCCGTGTGCCGGGCGAAGAGTCCTGCGAAACAACCTGAGCGGGTGTTTTGTACAAAATGCTGAAAACGATGTACGTTTTGTACAAAACGTACATGATGCGCTGGCCGCGTCCCGATCTGTGGCTCTGTGGCTGCCTTGGGGATAGGGCGCGC
Source organism: Mameliella sp. AT18 (assembly GCF_028807275.1). Classification (NCBI taxonomy): domain Bacteria; kingdom Pseudomonadati; phylum Pseudomonadota; class Alphaproteobacteria; order Rhodobacterales; family Roseobacteraceae; genus Antarctobacter; species Mameliella sp. AT18. Next base: position 26,131 of record NZ_JARAMO010000073.1, on the reverse strand, counting down.
CCGATGGTCAGTCTTCCTGACCGCTCCCCGCGCCGCAGCCTAGCGGCGCTCGCTTTCCCGGCGTAGCCGCTGGCGGGCGATGGCCTCGTTCTTTTCGGCGGTCCTGTCCGCGCTCAGCGCCGCCTCGACGTAGTCCAGATGTGCCTCGACTGCCGCTCGCGCCCCGGCGGCGTCGCGCACCTGCAGCGCGTCGTTGATGGCGCGGTGCTGATCCAGAAGGCTGGCCCTTGTGGTGCGTTGCTTGAACATGACCTGGCGGTTGTAGAACACGCCCTCGCGCAGCAACTGGTACATCGACCGCATCATGTGCAGCATGATGACGTTATGGCTGGCCTCGATGATCGCCAGGTGAAACTCGGCGTCCAGCCCGGCCTCCTCGGCCGGGTTCCGCTTGACGTGGGCCGCCTCCATCTTGGCGAAAACCGCTGCGATCACGGCAAGATCGCTGTCGGTGCCGTGAATCGCGGCGCGTTCCGCGGCCAGTCCTTCCAGGTCACGCCGGAACGACAGGTAGTCAAAGACCGCCTCGTCGTGATTGGCAAAAAGCTGGATCAGCGGTTCGGAAAAGGCCGACCCCAGGACGCCGGTGACAAAGATGCCCGCGCTGGCCTTGGAGGTCAGCAACCCGCGCGCCTGCAGTTCCGACACTGCCTCGCGCAGCGAGGGCCGCGAGACGCCGAGCTGTTCCGACAGGTCGCGTTCCGAGGGCAGGCGCTCGCCGGGGCGCAGCACACCGCGCAGGATCAGCAGTTCGATCTGCCGGACAACGGTCTTCGAGAGCTTCTCGGCCTGGACTTTTTCGAAGGGCATCGCGCGTTCCTTCCGCTGGTCAGGAGAAGTTACCAAAACCGACCGGTTGTTACCACCGCCGCAACGCGTCCTCGTCCTCGTCCCGCGCCGCGACCCAAGCCTTTGATTCAGCGCTGAATTCTTTTTTCCAGAACGGCGCCCGCGACTTCAGGTAGTCCATCAGGAACTCCGCCGCCTCGAAGGCATCCTTGCGGTGCGGCGCCGCCGTCGCGACCATCATGATCTGTTCGCCCGGTTCCATCCGGCCATGACGGTGGATCACCAGCACATCCCCCAGCGCCCAACGCTCGACCGCCTCTTTGGCAATCTTTTCAAGGGCTTTCTCGGTCATGCCGGGATAGTGCTCGATCTCCATCGCCTCCAGCCCACCACCCTGCAGGTCGCGGACGATGCCGGTGAAGGTGACGACCGCGCCCATGTCGTGCCGGCCCGCGGCAAAGCCTGCCGCCTCGGCGCCGAAATCGAACGGGGCCTCCTGAACAACGACACGCATGGCCCTCAGCCCCCGGTCATCGGCGGAAAGAAGGCCACTTCGCGCACCCCCGCCAGCGGGGCATCGAAATCCGTCAATTCCTGGTCGACGGCCACGCGCAGGGCGCTCAGGTCCTCGAAGGCGGCGGCATAGCGGTCTTCGCGCGCGCGCAGTTCCTCGACCAGCGCGGCCACGGTCGCGGCCTCGGTCTCGACCTTTTCGCGGGGCAGACCGATCCTCTCGCGTACCCAGGCAAAATACAGCACGTCCATCAGCGATCCTCCTTCAGAAAGGGCAGGGCCTTGCGGAAATAGTCCCACCCCGTGATCAGCGTCAGCGCGGCGGCAATCCAGAGCAGGGTCAGCCCGCCTTTGCCGGACCAGATCATGCCCTGCAGTTTCCATCTCAAGCCCATCTCGTCCTCGATCTCACCGTCGAGAATCTGGCCGATAATCTGGTCATCCATGCCCATGCTCGACATGACAAGGTAGTGCTCAAACACGCCCTGTGCAAAGAGCACGGCGATGGCCACCATCTGCGCGGTGGTCTTCCACTTGGCCAGCTTGGTGACTTTCAGCGTTCCGGCGGTGTCTCCCAGGTATTCCCGCAGGCCCGAGACAAAGACCTCGCGGAAGAGGATCACGGTGGCCGGCAGGACCAGCCAGGGCGACCAGGAGGAAAACCCGACGATCACCATCAGCGCGATGACCACCATCGCCTTGTCCGCGATCGGGTCCAGCATGGCGCCCAGCTTGGTTTCCTGTTGCCAGCTGCGCGCCAGGTGGCCGTCCAGCCAGTCCGTCACCGCGGCCCCCAGGAAGAGGATCAGCGCGGCCCAGTCCGCCAGGGGGCGCGAGAAATACAGGAACATCACCGCAACGCCGGGCGCGGCGAGCAGGCGCAGGATGGTGAGAAGGTTGGGCAATGTCAGTTTCATCGCAGTCTCTCTATCCGGTTCTCGGGGAAGGGGGAAGGCTTGCACGCACTGTCCCGACACCCCACCTTTGGGTGAGGCAAAGCGGGGGCAACATGCGTGGACTCATCCTGGCGGGACTTCTTTCGGCGCTTGTCCCGGGCGCCTGGGCGGGCATGACCCTGCATCCGGAAAATGCGCGCTGGGTGCTGCAGAGCATGGGCGGCGCGTCGGTGGATTTCGACGCCTCGCTGGACCTGACCACACCGGGCACGGTGAACGGCAAGGCGCCCTGCAACAGTTTTGGCGGCAAGGTCGAAGGGGCATGGCCCGATCTGAGTTTTGGCCCGTTGCGGATGACCCGACGTGCCTGCCCCGAACTGGCACAGGAACACGCCTTTGTCATGGCGCTGCAGCAGGTGACGCAGGCCGAATTGCGCGACGACCAGCTGGTATTGCGCGACGCGGCGGGCGGCGAGCTGGTGTTCAGCCCCGCGCCCTGAGCCGGGCGATCAGGGCGGCCCGCGCGGGTGGCAGAGGTTTGTCCCGCAAGTCCGCCGCCAGCCGGTTTTCCATGAAGAACCCGGTCGTTTCCAAGGCGGTCAGGATTTCTTCATCCCCGGCCTCGCCCTCGCCCCGCAGGACCGGCGGCAGGGGCAGCAGCCGGTCGGCCCATTCCCCGGCGCCCCGGGCGGTGACAGCGCGACCTGAGCGGGGAGAGACATAGTCCAGCCCCTCGGTCGCGCCGGTGACCGCGCATTGCGTCAGGTCGAGGCCGAAGCCCAGTTCCTCCAGCAGCGCCAGTTCCCATTGCAGGTAGGCCAGGGGCCAGAGATCCGGGCGATCCAGCAGATCCAGTAGTTTTTCGGACCTGTCGTAAAGCGCGGGGTGTGGTTCACGTTCGGGCAGGCAAAAGGCCAGCAGCGCGGTGACCGCGTTGAGCCCGGCCAGCGCCAGCCGGTCCCCCAGCGCGGCGGCGGCGCGCGAGCGTTCAGGCTCGGCGGTGAAACTGCCGATGTGATCCTCGAGCCGCGCCCGCCACGACAGGTCGAGCTGGGCGCCGGGTTGCAGATGCGGCGCCAGCTTGCGCGAGGTGCCGCCCCGCAAAACGCCTGCATGGCGACCATGATGCGGCGTGAAGACCTCGAGGATCAGCGAGGTCTCGCCGTGTTTCCGCGTGTTGAGAAGAATGCCCGTGTCGCGCCAGTCCATGCAGTGAAAGATCGGCCCGCGCGCGCCGATTGGCAAGCCGTGATCCAAATGTGCAGCCTGCGGCTGCGCAGGGGGTCTCGGCCCCTTTGCGGGGCCTCGGGCAGGGGTATTTCTGCCAAGAAGAAGCCTGCTGGTCAGGCCAGGGTGGGATCGTCGAGCAGGTGGCGGCCAAGGCGGTCCTCGACCTCGATCACCCAGAGGTCTGGATCGAAACGGCGCTGGCGGGTGATCGTCTCGTCGACCTCTGCTTCTTGGCCGGAGGTGAGGTCGGTCCACTTGCGGTCGCCGCTGGCGAGGTCGAAGCCGCGGGTGAAGGCGCGGGCCTGACCGTCGAGCGTGTTGAGCTTGACCAGGACGGCGCCGGCGGTGTCGTCGCCGTGGGCGGTGACGAAGGCGGGAATGTCCATCAGGCGCAGGCGCGCCAGGTAGGCATCCACCCAGAACCGCGCGGTCAGCCGCGCCATCAGGCGTTGCCGTCGCGGAAGTCGAGCCCCATTTCCGAGTAGCGCTCCGCCTCTTCGAGCCAGTTCTCGCGGACCTTGACCTGCAGGAAGAGGTGGATGGGACGACCGAGGAATTCGGTCAGTTCCTCGCGGGCGGCCTTGGAGATGGCCTTGATCGTCTCGCCCTTGTGGCCCAGGACGATGCCCTTGTGGCCATCGCGGGCGACATAGATCACCTGGTCGATGCGGGCGGAGCCGTCCTTGCGCTCTTCCCAGTTCTCGGTCTCGACGGTCAGCTGGTAGGGCAGTTCCTGGTGCAGGCGCAGTGTCAGCTTCTCGCGCGTGATCTCGGCGGCGATCATGCGCATCGGCAGGTCGGCGATCTGGTCTTCGGGGTAGAGCCAGGGGCTTTCGGGCATTTCGTCGGCGAGCCAGTGGCGCAGGTCCTCGATCCCGTAGCCCTTTTCAGCGGAGATCATGAAGGTCCGGGCAAATTCGTAACGCTCGTTCATGGCCTGGGTCAGGGCCAGGAGGGCAGGTGCCTCGACGCGGTCGATCTTGTTGATGGCGAGGGCGACGGTGCGGTTCCGGGGCAGGTCCTTCAGGCCTTCGAGGATGCTCTCGACGCCTTCGGTGATGCCGCGGTGCGCCTCGATCAGCAGCACGATGACATCGGCATCCGCCGCGCCGCCCCAGGCGGCGGCCACCATCGCGCGGTCCAGCCGGCGGCGCGGTTTGAACAGGCCCGGCGTGTCGACGAAGACCAGCTGGCTGTCGCCCTCCATCGCGACGCCGCGGATGCGGGCGCGGGTGGTCTGGACCTTGTGGGTCACGATGCTGACCTTGGCCCCCACCATCGCGTTGGTGAGGGTGGATTTGCCTGCGTTGGGCTCTCCGATCAGGGCGATGAAGCCGGCACGTGTGGTCATGACAGATCTGTCCGAATGCGATTTCGAAGTGCCTCCCCTAGGCCAGATGAGGCGTCAAGGCCAGAGGATTCGCATGTGGCGGGCGGTCTCAGGGGGCTGCGCGGCTGATGGTGGCCCGTTTCCGCCCGTCGCGCCAGAGCGAGTAGATGCCCGAGGCGACGATCAGCGCCGCGCCACTCAGGGTCATCGTGTCGGGGCGTTCGCCGAAGACCGTGTAGGCCAGGACCAGCGCCACCAGCAGGCGGGAATAGCGGAAGGGGGCCACGACAGAGACCTCGCCGGTGCGCATGGCGGTGGTGAGCGCGGTATAGCCGATCACCCCGGCCACGGCCGTGCCGCAGATCATCGCCGTGGCGGGCAGGGTCGGCAGGCTGGGCGCAGGTTCGAAGGCCATGATGACGAGGCCCGCGAAGGTGACCACGGCAAAGCCCAGCACGCCCAGTTGCGACGGGCGGATATGGGCCGGTGCGGTGCGGGTGGCCACGTCGCGGCCCGCGAAACCGATCATGCCGAGCAGGGCAAAGACGGCGTTGGGTTCGATCCCCGAGGGCGAGGGGCGGATGATCAGCAGAACGCCGGCAAATCCCACGGCGGTGGCCAGCCAGCGGTGCGGCCCGATGCGTTCGCCCAGGATCAGCCCGGCCGAGAGCATGACCACCAGCGGCGCGGCCTGCAGGATGGCCGAGGTGGTCGAGAGCGGCGTATAGGCCAGGCTGAGGGCAAAGAAGAGCCGGCCCAGGATCTCGAACCCGGTGCGGATCAGCAGGCCCCTTTGCAGGTAGGCCGAATCCCAGAGCGGTACGCCTCGGCGGCGGGCCTGGACGGCATAGATGGTCATCGCAAGCAGGCCGAATTGGACCGTGCCCAGACCGGGTGAAATGCCGCCGGTGCCGGTTGCTGCCTTGAAAAAGGCATCCTCGACCCCGAAGCCGAGCATGGCGAGCATCATCCAGAGGCTGCCTTTTAGATTGTCGGTCATGCGTGACCCCTGCGTTGAGATGCGTATAGCGGTACAGCGCATTCATCCGGTGGACCAGAGTCTGCGTTCGGGGCAGGCTGTTTGCGGCTGTCGGGGGTCGCGCAGGTCTTTTGGCATCTGGTGGACTGTCTGATTTGCCTCGGGTTCGGGATGAAATGGATGCGTTTCGGCGTGCCGACGGTTTCACGTATCTGCATGCTGGAAGAGCAGGTGCATATCCATCCGGGGGACACGGGGACCATCGCGCCGTCACCGACTGGATGCGGTCCGAGGACTTGCGCCATGCCGAGGCACTGGCCTCTCCAGAAGCGGTCGAACAGCGGTGCGCCGGGCGTCTCGGGCAGGAACCGCAGGCCGAACCGCGCTATCTGGCGCTTCGGATCTGGCAGGCGCGGGATATGGAACCGCCCGGTGTCATGCGTGACATGTGCGAAATGCTGTCAGGGAAGGGCTTTGAACAGGAGCAGCCGCGGGCTTTTGACCGGGCACTGCGCGCTTCGTCTGAGGCGGTGGCCCTCTTGCGGGGAGAGCGGGCGGGTGTTGGCTCAGGCGGTCAGCTTGTCCAGCAGCATACGGGCGGCCATCTGTTCGGCCTGGCGTTTGCTGCCTGCTGTGGCCTCGGCAGAGGTGCCGTCGGGCAGGCGCACCTCGATGGTGAAGACCGGAGCATGATCCGGACCGCTGCGGGCGGTTTCGACATACTTGGGCGGCTGGTGGCCGCGCGCCTGAGCCCATTCCTGCAAGGCGGTCTTGGCATCCTTGGCGTCTTCCTCGACCGCGTCGATGCGCTTGTCCCAGAGCCGCAGGATCAGGGCGCGTGCCGCCTCGAACCCGGCGTCCAGGTAGACTGCGGCAATCACCGCCTCCATCGCGTCACCCAAAAGCGCCATCTTGCGCCGCCCGCCGGACAGCTGTTCCGACCGCCCCAGTTTCAGCGCGTTGCCGATGCCGACCTCGCGCGCGACATCGGCGCAGGTTTCCTTCCGCACCAGCGCGTTGAAGCGGGGTGCCATCTGGCCCTCCGTGGCGGCGCGGTCGCGTTCCAAGAGCGCCTCCGCCATGACCAGTCCCAGCACCCGGTCGCCGAGGAATTCCAGCCGCTGGTTGTCCTCGCGCCCCGGCCCGGACATCGATGCATGGGTGACGGCGCGGCGCAGCAGGCGCGGGTCGGCAAAACGGTGGCCCAGCGACTCCTGCAGGGCGATGAGTTCGGCGGATACCTTCATTCGACTGTCCTCAGCAGGCGCCCTTCGCGCCCCTCTTGCGAATAGAGCACCAGACGCACCCGGCCTGCAACATGGGCCAGGGGAACCAGCCCGACGCCACCCAATCCTTGCGTGATGCGGCTGTCCAGCGAGTTGTCGCGGTTGTCGCCAAGGACAAAGAGGTGGCCTTCGGGGATGCGGAATTCGACGGTGTCGTCGGTGCGTTGCGTGCCGATGTTCAGCACGGTGTAGGTGGAGCCGCCGGGCAGGGTTTCACGTGCCGCCTGCTTGATGCAAGGGGCGCCGGGGGCCGTTGGGGTCAGGCAACGCGGACGGGTCCCGATGGCCGTGGGGCGGTTCGGTTCGCTCCAGTCCGGGGCCGGGGCCTGCGGCACGGGTGTGCCGTTCAGGATCACCTGACCATCGCGCATCTGTACCCGGTCGCCGGGCAGCCCGATCACCCGCTTGAGAAAATCCTGCCCGCTGACCGGATGCCGAAAGACCACCACCGCCCCTCGCTCTGGCGCTGTGAGGCTGCGGGTGGCCAGGGCGTAGTCGCCCGGTTGCAGGGTGGGCGACATGCTGCCGGTGGGGATGATGTAGGGCGCCCAGGCCACGCGGCTGGCGATCAGGGCGACCATGACCCAGACGAGCGCCCGGCCCGCCTGGCTGAAGGGGCCCGGCACCGCATCGGGCCTGTTGCGGCGCACCGCCATGATTGCCACCAGCGCAAGCGAGACCAGCGGCACCGCCAGCCCCCACATCCACCAGCCGGACCAACCCATGGCGCGCAAACGCCGCCGTGCATGACCCCAGAACAAAAGGGTGGCCGCCGCCGCGGCCAGTGCCACACCCGCCCCGGCGGGGCTGAGCGGAGGGACCTGCGCCTGCGCCACCATCAGGCCCACCACCAGCGCGGCGGCCAGAACGAAACCGGCGCGGCCGGTCAGGCCGCGCCAGTCGAGGGCTGCAGTCAGAAAGCTCACTCGATTACTTGGAAATACCGGTCGCTGCGCCAGGTCCAGAAAAACAGCATCGAGCGTCCGGCGGAGGAGAACATGATCCGATCTGCCCGGCCGATCAGGTTTTCATAGGGAACAAAGCCGACCCCGTTGGCGATATTGGGCACGCGGCTGTCCGAAGAATTGTCGCGGTTGTCCCCCATGAAGAAGTAGTGTCCTTCGGGGACCGTGTAGACCGGGGTATTGTCGGACCCCTGCATGCCGATGTTCAGGATCGAATGGCTGACACCATTGGGCAGCGTCTCGATCAGCTTTTCCTTGATGCAGGTGGCGCCGTCGCCGACCGTGCCGTTGGAACAGCGCGGCCGCAGGCCCTGCGGCCCCTGCGGCGCGGCCAATTCCTCGAACGTGCCGTCGGGGCTCAGTTCGACCGGGGCGCCGTTGATGTGCAGCACGCCGTTGCGCATCTGGATGCGTTCGCCCGGCAGGCCGACCAGCCGCTTGATGAAATCGCGGCCCGACACCGGGTGGCGGAACACGACGACGTCACCACGCTTGGGTTCTCCGCCAAAGAGGCGCTTGTTGTCGCCATCGGCCCAGCCGCAGAAATCCTGCGCGTCCACGTTGATGCCAAAGCGCGGGATGATGATCGAGGGGCAGGAGGCGTAGGAATAGCCATAGGCCATCTTGTTGACGAAAAGGAAATCGCCGATCAGCAGCGTGTCCTTCATCGACCCCGAGGGGATCCAGAAGGGCTGGAACAGGAAGGTGCGGAAAACGCCCGCGATCAGCAGCGCGTAGACCACCGTCTTGATGGTCTCGACAAGACCGCCCTTCTTTTCTTCCTTCGCCATGTGATCTGCCCTTTGCCTCACCTGTCCGGCGCTTCATGGGCGGCGGGGCAGGGCGTGTCAAGGCGGGAGGGCCGGGCGTTGACCGGGCAGGGCGGCGCTTGCTACGGTTTGTGAATTGTCGGATCTGTCCGGGATTTCATCATGACCTTGCCTCGCCTTCTTGCCACGCTGCTCATTGTGCTCGCCGGACACAGTGCCAGCGCCTTCGAAGGCTGCAAGTTCTCCTTTCGTATCGATACGCAAAGTTCGGCCCTGCAGGCGCTGATCCAGGGGGCGTCGGAACGGGGCGGTTTCTGGCGCCCGATTGCCGAGGCTCCGGACGACGTGCAAGAGATCGCGCGCTATATCGGACGGCTGGATGTCTGCCTGATGACACCGGATGGCAAGCCGCGGACGGTGACGCTCAACGGTCAGACCCGGACGCTGAAAAGCCCGCAGATGACCACCTGTACCGCCGCGCTCCTGCCTGGCAACCGTTTGTTGACCAACAACCACTGTTTCTACAACGACGTCATGGTCGAGGCCGGGTTCACCTTCGTACAGGAGGCGCGCATCAACTTTGGCTACACGGCGGCGGATTTCACCGGTGACGTCAAGACTTATGCCGTCTCCACGCGAGAGCTGGCGCGGGACGAAGGGCTTGACGCGATGGTATTGCAGATCTTCGGCGCGGATGCGAACGAGGCGCTGGGCGGGCATGTGCCGATGGTGATGCAGCCGCGCGTCCGCCCACGCCGCGCGCTGACCATGATCCACCACCCGAACGGTGATCCGCAGCAGTTTTCATCCGGCACCTGCCAGGTGCACCCGGACCAGGGCAAGCTGCCCGAAGCGGCCTCGCAATTGCGCCACAGCTGCGAGACGACGGGCGGGTCTTCCGGCTCTCTTCTGCTGGACGCGCGTTCATTGGCCGTTGTCGGACTGCACAACCAGGGTGGGTTGCACGGGCGCGGCGGCTTTAACGGCGGGCACAAGATCGCGGCGGTCGAGGCCGCGCTTGGCCTGGGGTTCCACGCCGAGGCGGCGCCCGCGCCGGTCGTCATTCCCAAGCCGGACCCCGAGACCCTGGCCCAGGAGGCCCTCACCGAGGCGCTGCAACTGGACGGAATCGAGGCGCGGCGCGCGGCGCTGGAAGACGTGGTTTCGCAATTCCCCGACAGCCGCGCGGCAAGAAGCGCGCGCAACGCGCTGGACCTGATGGCGCCCCGGCAACGCAGCCCCGAAGAGCGGGCCTCGGACGCGCTGATCGCCGCGCTGGCCTTGGGTGATGATGCGGCGCGCAAACGCGCGTTGACCGAAGTGCTTCGGCAATTCCCGGTCACCCCCGCAGGCAAGAGCGCCAAGACCATGCTCGATTTGATGGCGGCGCGCTCCGTGGCGAAAGCGCCCCAACCCAGGCCGAAACCCAATGTGCGGATGTCGGATGCCCTGAAACTTGTCAGCTGGGGCGGGGCCTACCAGCTTAGCCAGGACAAGGCTTATGTCGACCCCTACGTCGCCCGCAACAGGGGGCTGAATGTCAGTTGGGATTCGGATTCCCCCAATGCTGTCAGCGTTCTCCGCAAGGGCGATGCCACGGCGCGGTCCTGGGACCTGGTGGATGTCGTGGCCGCCGACGCGATCCGCCTCTGCGAGGGTGGGCAGGCCGAACGGATCGACTTTGACCGTATCCTAGCACCGGCGCCGGACGGCACGCCACCCAGCGCGGATTTCGGCAAGTTCCTGATCAACGACTGCTTCGTTCCCCAGATCGCCTATTCCACGACCATCGGGTATCGCACCGATCTGGTGGGGCGTCAGCGACCTGGTTCGATCTGCGATATTTTCGATCTGCGGCGGTTCCCTGGCAAACGGGCCTTGGAAAAACGTCCGATCAACAACATGGAATGGGCGCTTCTCTGCGATGGCGTACCCGAAAGCCGCCTGTACGAGGTTCTGGCGACCCGACGGGGACAGGACCGGGCGCTGGCCAAGCTGGACACGATCAAGAACCACGTCATCTGGTGGTCCGCCGGGGCGGAAACACCGCAACTTCTGGCGGATGGCGAGGTGGTCATGGGCTCTGCCTACAATGGCCGGCTGTTCAGCTTGATTGCCGACCACGGTCTGCCGGTCGATATTCTCTGGGACCGGCAGGTGATCGACCTGGACGGCTGGATCATCCCCAAGGGCCTGCCAGCGGACCGCAAGGCCCGCGTGCTGGACTTTCTCTACTTTGCGACGGATGCCCAGCGACTGGCGGATCAGGCGCAGTATATCGCCTACGGTCCCGCGCGGCGCAGTTCTGCGCCTTTGGTGGGGCGTCACAAGGATCTGGGCGTGGACATGAAGCGCCACATTCCCACGGGTCAGGGCAATTTCGCGACGGCCATGCTCTACAACTATGACTTCTGGGCAGAGCATCGATCTGCGATCGACAGCCGGTTCAGCGCCTGGCTTAAACGCTAGTGGTTATCCGCGTGGCCGCGCCTCGATCACGACGAAGGCCTGCGCCCAGGGGTGATCGTCGGTCAGGGTGACGTGGATGATGGCCTCGAACCCTTCGGGGGTCATGGCGTCCAGCCTGTCCTTTGCCCAGCCGGTCACTTCCATCACCGGCTGGCCGGTGTGCAGGTTGGACACCGCCATGTCCTTCCAGGCGATGCCCATGCGCAGCCCCGTTCCCAGCGCCTTGGAACAGGCCTCTTTCGCGGCCCAGCGTTTGGCGTAGGTGCCCGGCGTATCCGCGCGCCGTTCGGCCTTGGCCTGTTCCACCTCGGTGAAGACACGGTGGCGGAATCGGTCGCCGAACCGATCGAGCGTGCCGGCAATCCGGTCGATATTGGCGAGGTCGGTGCCGATGCCAAGGATCATTTGATCAGCCTCCTGCGGGCGGGTGGGAACCCACCCCACAAACCCCGGCGCCGCGCCAAGGTCAAGCTCAGGGCAAGATGTCGCCGTGGATGGCGCCTGTGGCCTGGTTCAGGGTAAAGCGCAGGGTCGCCGCGCCGGGCATGGCGGTGGCGGGGTCGTAGACGTCGACCCGAACGGTGAAGGTCAGGCCCGTGGCCGGGTCGTAGCTGGCGGTCAGCGCGCCGAATTCCATCCCGGCAAAGCCCATGCCGTTCAGCCCGATTACCTTGCACTGCCGGTCCCCGAGTTCCGAATAGGGCGGCGACAGCACCAGCATCCAGGCCCAGCCAGCTGCGGGTTCGATGGTGTCCATCAGCGCCAGCCGGGTCTTGCCGTTGGAAAAGGTGCGGCTGTGCGCCTCCCAAGGTTCGACGATGTTGCGCGCGCTGGCCTGCCAGTCGCAGTCCTGCACGGTGACGATGTTTTCCTGCGCCGCCGCGAGGGCAGGGAGCAAGGCTAGGGGCAGGGCGCAAATCAGGCGTTTCATCGGGTGGTTCCTTGTCAAAACGGCTTTGTCCAAGGATAGCCGGCCCCGTGCGAGGGGACGAGGCGGGGTTTTCCCGACCTCGCGTGGTCTAGGTGACCTGATCAGAAGCCGAAGCGCTGCAACCGCCCGATCACCTTGCGGAAAATGACCGGCGGCAGGACTTCCTGCAGCATGTCGGCGCGTTTCACCTGCCGGTCGACCTGGTCCTTGGTTCCGGGGCGGGGCTTGAACAGCGTCGTGTGGGACTTGCGCGTGTAATCCCAGGTGGCGGTGTAATAATACAGCGCCAGCGACATGCGCGGCTCTCCGTCGGGGTGGTTCACGGTCTCGGGGTTGCCGTGCCAGGTGTCGGAGCCGGTGTTGAAACAGCACATGCGGTTGAAGAGCGGCACGAATCCCGCGACCTTTTCCGTCATGTCGGTGTTCCAGATCTCGAAAGAGCCGCCGTATTCCTCTTTCCAGTCCTTGTTGAGGTAGATGAGGATATTCAGCCGCCGTTCCAGGTTGAGCTTCTGGTTGTGGTTGAAATCCGCGTGGATATCGAGATGCCCGCCGTTGGCGACCACATGCACGCCGCCGCCCGCGAAATAGGGGTCCGGGATCAACCCGTTGATCCCGGTCATCTCTTCGAGGAAGCGGACGAAGGGGCGCGAGTTCAGGACGTAGAACAGGTTACGCGTATAGGGCGGCAGCCGCTCCGGCAGGTAGCTGGACTTCAGCTTTTCCTGCGGGCGGTTGAACATGTCCTCGGCCTCGGGCAGCTGTTTCAGCTCTTCCAGCACCCGGTCCAGAACCTCTGCGGGCAGGAAATCATCAAAGCTGCCATAGGGGTAAGGAGTGCGGGTGCGATAGCTGTCTGCCGCCGCGGCGCCCGCCGCCTTGGCGGCCGCGGCGTCGATGGCAAGCGTTTCGGGGTCCATTTGTATGACGGGCATGACGACACCTCGGGCAATTGCACGCGTTCGCGCCGAGTATACCCGTCTTTACGGCAAAAAAGTGGTGACAATCGTAAGGAATGCGGCGGACCGGGCGACCGGTCCGTCCGGGGTCAGGTGCGGGCGGCGTCCATCAGGCGGCGCATTTCCGAGATGGCCGGGCCGAGACCGCGAAAGATTGCTTCTCCCACCAGGAAGTGGCCGATGTTCAGTTCCATGACCTCGGGGAAGGCCGCGACGGGCTGAACGGTGTCATAGGTCAGCCCGTGCCCGGCGTGAACCTCCAGTCCCAGAGAGTGCGCATAGGCTGCCATCTCGCGCATCCGTTCCAGTTCCGCGTCGCGCTTGTCGAAATGGCCCTCGGCATGGAAATCGCAATAGGCGCCGGTGTGCAGTTCGATCACCTGCGCTCCGATCCGATGTGCGGCCTCGATCTGGCGCTGGTCGGCGGCGATGAAGATCGACACCCGGCATCCTGCCTCGCGCAGGGGCGCGATGAAATGTGCCAGCTTGTTTTCTTCGCGCGCGACCTCCAGCCCGCCCTCGGTGGTCTTTTCCTCGCGCTTTTCGGGCACGATGCAGACGGCGTGCGGCTTGTGACGAAGGGCGATCTTCTGCATCTCGTCGGTGGCGGCCATCTCGAAGTTGAGCGGCACGCTCAGGTTTTCCATCAACCCGTCGATGTCCGCGTCCGAGATATGGCGCCGGTCCTCGCGCAGGTGCGCGGTGATGCCATCGGCGCCCGCTTCCTCGGCCAGCTTGGCGGCCCGGATCGGGTCGGGATAGGCGCCGCCACGTGCATTTCGCACGGTTGCGACGTGATCGATGTTGACGCCAAGGCGCAGCTGTCCGGTTTGGGTCATGATGGCGATCCCCGTTCTGGAATTTGATCAAAAGCTAGAGCGGCGGGCGGGAAAATGAAAGCCGGAATCGGGAGGTTCCGGCGGGCCGGGGCGGTCACTTGGCCTCGCGCGCCTTTTTCTTCTTCAGCTCGGCCAGCTTGGCCTTGATGGCCCCCTTGCGGCGGTTCTGAAAGGCGGTGATCAGCGGCAGCGAGACGTAATAGGCGATGGTGCCCGCGATCAGCCCGGGAAGGATGCCGCCCACCATGTAGGGAAAGAATACCTCGTCGTAGAAGATCTTGAGGTGGCTCCAGTCGGTCTTGTCCGGGGTGAAGATGGCGATGAAATTGTCCCACAGGTCCTGGCCCGCCTTGACGAATTTCTTGCCGATGCTGCCGTGATCCTTGTCCGCCTCGAGACCCAGCAGCCAGTATCCCGTCTTCATTGCGATCACGCCGATGGGCACATAGGTCAGCGGGTTGCCGAAGAATGTCGACAGGATCGCGGCCAGGATGTTGCCCCGCATGATCCAGGCGATCAGTGCGGCAGTGAAGAAGTGAAACCCGTAGAAGGGCGTGAAGGTCGTCAGGACACCGGCAAAGATGCCACGCGCGATCCTGTCGGGCGGATCGGGCAGGCGGTTGACACGCAACTGGACATACCGCGCCGCCCGCGCCCAGCCGCCGCGCGGCCAGAGCGCTTCGAGCACGATCCGGCCGATGGGCCGTCTGTCGCGTCTCTTGAAGACCAAGTTGTGCCTTTCCTGCCTATTCTGCCGCTTCCGTCGCCGCAGCCGGAACCGATTCAAGCCCGGGGTCGCGTCGACGGACGACAGAGGCCACGTGGCTTTCCGCCTCCAGCGTGGAGATCAGGGAATGCAGATGTTCTGCATCTCGCAGATCAATGTCCATCATGAGGCGGTAAAAATCCGGTTTGCGTGCGAGGAAATTCAAATCAGAAATATTGGCCTTGGTCTCGCCGATCAATGTGCAAATCCGTCCCAGGACGCCTGCATCGTTGCCGATGGTGAGTTCAAGTGACACCGTGTAGACGGCCGGGTGCTTGCCCTCGGCCCAGTGCAGGTCCAGCCAGCGTTCCGGTTGGTCCTCATGGTCGGCCAGGGCGGCACAGTCGATGGCGTGTACGGCGACGCCCTGCCCGCGATGCGCAAGCCCGACGATTCGTTCGCCCGGCAGCGGCTGGCAACATTTCGCCCGCTCAAAACCCTGCCCGTGTTCAAGGCCCACGACAGCGCGCTTCATCTCGATCTCGCCGTCGTCCTGGATGGCGAGGTTGGGATAGACCGCCTCGACCACCTCGGAGGTGGTCAGCTCGGCGCTGCCCAACCGCGCCAGCAGGGTTTCCGTGTCTTCCAGCCGCAGCGTCGCCGCCGCCTTTTCCAGCACCTTGTCGGTGGCCTTCTTGCCGCGCGATTCGAAGGCGGCGCGGGCGAGTTCGTGGCCCAGCTTGGCGTAGCGTTCCTTGTTGGCCTCGCGCAGGGCGCGACGGATGGCTGATTTCGCCTTGCCCGTCGTCGCCATGTCCAGCCAGGTCGCCTGCGGCGCCTGGCCCTCGGCGGTAATGATCTCGACCGACTGGCCGTTCTTCAGCCGTGTCCACAGCGGCACGCGGATACCGTCAACCTTGGCGCCGACGCATTTCGACCCGATCCGCGTGTGAATCGCATAGGCATAGTCGATCGGCGTCGCGCCACGAGGCAGTTTCACCACGTCACCCTGGGGGGTAAAGCAGAAGACCTTGTCGGAATACATCTCCAGCTTGACCGCCTCGAGGAAGGCGTCGTGGTCTTCCTCGGCGTCGAACTGTTCGGTGACAGAGGCGATCCACTTGGCCGGATCGACGGCAAAGCGGTTCTCTGCCGGCACCCCGTCACGATAGGACCAATGCGCGGCAACGCCGGTCTCGGCGACCTCGTGCATCTCGCGGGTACGGATCTGAACCTCGACCCGCTTGCCGTCGCGCCCCGACACGGTGGTGTGGATCGAGCGGTAGCCGTTGGTCTTTGGCTGGCTGATATAGTCCTTGAACCGGCCGGGGATGGATTTCCAGCGCTGGTGGATGGCGCCAAGCGCGCCGTAGCAGTCCCCTTCAGACCGGGTGATGACGCGAAAGCCGTAGATGTCGGAGAGGCGGGAAAAGCCGATCTTCTTTTCCTGCATCTTGCGCCAGATCGAATAGGGCTTTTTCGCGCGGCCAAAGACCTCGGCCTCGACGCCCGCCTTTTCCAGCTCGTGGCGCATGTCTGTCGTGATGCGCTGCACCACGTCGCCGGTTTCGCGCTGCAAGGTGATGAAGCGGCGGATGATGCTGTCGCGGCCCTTGGGATTCAGCACGCGAAAGGCGTGGTCCTCCAGTTCCTCGCGCATCCACTGCATGCCCATCCGGCCTGCCAGCGGGGCGTAGATGTCCATCGTCTCGCGCGCCTTCTGCACCTGCTTGTCGGGGCGCATGGCGCGGATGGTGCGCATGTTGTGCAGCCGGTCGGCCAGCTTGACCAGGATCACGCGCAGGTCCTTGGACATGGCCATGAACAGCTTGCGGAAGTTTTCCGCCTGCTTGGTTTCGGAGCTGGACAGCTGGAGGTTGGTCAGCTTGGTGACACCATCGACCAGTTCGGCGATCTCGCGCCCGAACCGCTGCTCGACCTCGGCAAAGGTCGAACGCGTGTCCTCGATCGTGTCATGCAGCAGGGCGGTGATGATGGTGGCGTCGTCGAGCTGTTGCTCGGTCAGGATCGCCGCCACCGACACCGGATGCGAAAAATAGGGCTCGCCCGACTTGCGGAACTGCCCCTCGTGCATCTCGCGGCCATAGTCATAGGCCGCGGTGATCAGGTCTGCGTTTGTGCGCGGATTGTAGTTGCGGACGAGATCGACGAGGTCTTCTGCCGAGATCATGTCAGCACCACACCGCCGGCCCGGGGGCTCAGCCCTGGCCCTGCGCCTCCATGAGCGCGCGCAGCAGCTTTTCCTCGGACATGTCGTCTTCTTGCGGCTTGTCCTGCTCTGCACCCATCAGCAGGGCCATCGCGTCCTCTTCGGGCTCGTCGACCTCGATCTGGGTCTGGTTCGATTCGATCAGACGCTCGCGCAACTCGTCGGCGGACTGGGTTTCCTCGGCGATCTCGCGCAGGGCGACCACCGGGTTCTTGTCATTGTCGCGGTCGACCGTGATCGCGGCACCGGAGGACACTTCGCGCGCACGATGTGCGGCCAGCATCACCAGTTCGAACCGGTTCGGGACCTTGTCGACGCAATCTTCTACCGTCACGCGTGCCATGAAAAGCGCTCCGTTATCCTGTTACGAGGGCCTCAGAAAGGCATGACATACCGCGCCCTTGCCCGGGATACAAGGGGGTGTCCTTACAGGGCCATGACTTCGGCGCGGTCCTGCCGGGGCAGGGCCGCCAGCATCTCGGCCACCGTAGCGCCTGTCAGAGGATGACGCCAGCCCGACGCGATATCCGCCAACGGCACCAGCACGAAGGCACGGTCCTGCAGGCGGGGATGCGGCAGGATCAATTCGTCGGGAACCTCCTGTGTCTGCCGTTCCAGGGGCAGCCCGCGCCAGTGCGCCTGGCCTTCCGGGTCGGGCCGCACAAGGTCGCCCGCGGCCAGCAGATCGAGGTCCAGCGGGCGGCTGGCCCATCGCGTTCCGCGGGTGCGACCGAACTCTGCCTCGATGCCATGCAGGATGTCCAATACTACCTCAGGGTGATCGGGGCCCGTCACCGAGACGCAGGCATTCACGAAATCCGGCCCGTTGCCGGGCGGAAAACAGGGGGTTGCGAAAAAGCGGCTGACCCGGCGCAGGCGCAGCCCCGAGGCGGCCATCGCGGTCAGCGCTGCGGCCAGGGTGTCGCTGCTGCCGCCCGCGCTGGACGGCAGGTTCGAGCCGAGTGCTATAAGGAATTCTTGTGCCATTTGCCCTAACGTACTATTCTTTTGAGACTTCCCTGCGCCTTGCGATGCGCGGAAAAAACCATAATCTTAGCCGGACGCGCCCGCTACCACTCACTCACTCACGGACTTGGCGGGCCGATTGGACGAAAGGAAATTTTATGTTCTACAAGGACGAACGGCTTGCGCTGTTCATAGATGGCTCCAATCTCTACGCAGCGGCGAAGGCTCTCGGGTTTGATATCGACTACAAGCTCCTGAGACAGGAATTCGCACGTCGTGGCAAGATGGTTCGGGCCTTCTACTACACGGCGCTTCTGGAGAACGATGAGTACTCTCCTATTCGCCCTCTGGTTGATTGGCTCCACTACAACGGCTTCACGATGGTGACCAAGCCGGCAAAGGAGTATACGGACAGCCAAGGGCGCCGCAAGGTCAAGGGCAACATGGACATCGAGCTGACGGTCGATGCGATGGAGCTGGCCCCGCGGGTGGATCACATCGTGCTGTTCTCCGGTGACGGCGACTTCCGTCCGCTGGTCGAAAGCCTCCAGCGGCAGGGCGTGCGGGTTTCGGTGGTCTCGACCATCCGGTCGCAGCCCCCGATGATCGCCGACGAGTTGCGCCGCCAGGCCGACAACTTCATCGAGCTCGACGAGCTGCGTGAAGTCATCGGTCGTCCGCCGCGCGACACCCAGGTCGAACGCAACTTCGAGGTCGCCTCGAGCAAGTAAGGCCACAGGCTGCAGCCCCGGCAACCGCTCCACAGGGATGAGAGGGCGGTAACAGGGCAGGGCGGCCCGGAACGGTGGGGACGGTGCGCTGCGCCGTCCCTTTCCTTTTGACCTGTCCTGCTTCGGCATAGGGGCACACTGGACGAGCAGGGGCCAAGGTCTTAGGTCAGGGGACAGCACAGGACGAAAGGCCGCGCGATGACCGACAGACTGCCGCCGCTCACTCTCTACCTGGCCGCGCCGCGCGGCTTCTGCGCCGGTGTCGACCGGGCGATCAAGATCGTGGAAATGGCGCTCGAGAAATGGGGCGCGCCGGTCTATGTCCGCCACGAGATCGTCCATAACAAGTATGTCGTCGACGATCTGCGCGCCAAGGGGGCCGTCTTTGTCGAGGAACTGGAAGACTGCCCCGACGACCGCCCGGTGATCTTTTCCGCGCATGGCGTGCCGAAGTCCGTCCCGGCAGAGGCCTCCAGGCGCGAAATGATCTATGTCGATGCGACCTGCCCGCTGGTTTCCAAGGTACATATCGAGGCCGCCCGCCACCACGAGAACGGGTTGCAGATGGTCATGATCGGCCATGCCGGCCACCCCGAGACCGTGGGAACGATGGGTCAGCTGCCGCCGGGCGAGGTGCTGCTGGTCGAAACGGTCGAGGACGTGGCCCATGTCGAGGTGCGCGATCCCCAGCGCCTGGCCTTCGTGACACAGACGACCCTGTCCGTCGACGATACGATCGACATCGTGGCCGCGCTCCGGACGCGTTTCCCGGCCATCGTCGGCCCGCACAAGGAAGACATCTGCTACGCCACCACCAACCGCCAGGAGGCGGTCAAGGCGCTGGCGCCAAAGGCCGATGCGCTGTTGGTGGTGGGCGCGCCAAACTCGTCGAATTCGAAACGCCTGGTCGAGGTCGGGCGCCGCGCGGGCTGTGCCTATTCGCAGCTGGTCCAGCGCGCCACGGACATCGACTGGCGCGCGCTGGAAGGCATCGGATCGGTGGGGATCACCGCCGGGGCCTCGGCGCCCGAGGTCCTGATCGAGGAGGTCATCGACGCCTTCCGCGCCCGCTATGACGTCACGGTCGAATTGGTCGAAACCGCGCAGGAAAATGTCGAGTTCAAGGTGCCGCGCGTTCTGCGCGAACCGGCCTGATCCGCCCATGTCCCGGATCCCCCGCTCTGCCCTGATCCTTGGCCTGGCCGGCGTGCTGCCTTTCGGCTGGGGTGTTCTGACATTGCTGTCCCCCGACCTGCACGATTGGGCCACTGGCTTCCTTGGGCCGCGTTTCATCGGTCCCTATGTCCAGCTGTTCTACGGTGCGGTGATCCTGTCCTTCATGTCCGGCGTGCTGTGGGGCTTTGCCACCAAGGCCGAAGGCAGCCGTGCGACCACCGGCTACGTGCTTTCCGTCATTCCCGCGCTCTGGGCCTTTTTCACCACGGGCGGCGGCGAGACCGCTGCCGCTCTCAACCTGACCTTCGGATTTTTGGCGCTGTTGCTGCTGGATGCCGCCTTCTGGCGCTGGGGATTGGCGCCGCCGTGGTGGATGCGGTTGCGTATCCTGCTGACGGCGCTGGTCGTCGCCTGCTTGCTGCTCACCGCACTGCTCTGAACCGGCTTGCGAAGGGCGCCGGAAAAGGCCAGACCACCGCCATGACAGACCGCGAGACCATCCGTATCTATGACAGCCGGGCCGAGGACTACGCCCGCGTCACCGCCTCTGACGCCCCGGACGCCACTCTTCGGGCCTTCATCGAGGCCCTGCCGGAAAAGGCGCATGTGCTCGACCTCGGCTGCGGCCCGGGCCTCTCGGCGCGCCACATGGCCGCCGCCGGGCATCATGTCGACGCTTGGGATGCCTCCGCCGCGATGGTGGAACTGGCGTCGGCCCATCCCGGGGTCAGCGCGCGCCAGGCCGATTTCGATTCGTTGGACGCAGAGGCTGCCTATGATGGCATCTGGGCCAATTTCAGCCTGCTGCACGCCCCGCGTGAGGCCATGCCCCGCCTTCTGGCGGCCATTCACCGCGCGCTGAAACCGGGCGGGCTGTTCCATGTCGGGGTGAAAACCGGCACCGGCAGCAAGCGCGACGACCTCGGCCGCCTCTATACCTATTACACTGAAGCCGAACTTACCGGCCTCCTGCGGGCCGCGGGTTTCACGCCCGGCTCCTTCCGCCACGGCGAGGACCTCGGCCTCGACAACGTCATGGCCCCCTGGATCACGGTGACCGCCCATGCCTGAGCTTTTTGCCTATACCGATGGCGCCTGTTCCGGAAACCCCGGTCCGGGCGGCTGGGGCGCCCTGCTGCGCGCGATGGACGGCGAGACGGTCGTCAAGGAGCGTGAACTGAAGGGCGGAGAGGCGCAGACCACCAACAACCGGATGGAACTGCTGGCGGCGATCAACGCGCTGGAAAGTCTTGCCCGCCCCTCGACCATAACCGTCGTGACCGACAGCGCCTACGTCAAGAACGGCGTCACCGGATGGATCCACGGCTGGAAGCGCAACGGATGGAAGACCGCCGCCAAGAAACCCGTCAAGAACGTCGAGCTCTGGCAGCGGCTGGACGAGGCGCAAAAGCGCCACCAGGTGACCTGGGAATGGGTCAAGGGCCACGCCGGCCACCCGGAAAACGAACGCGCCGACGAACTGGCGCGCGCGGGCATGGCGCCCTTCAAAAAATGACGGCGGACCGCGCATGAGCCTGCTGGTCCTGCTCGACTATGCCGCCGTGCTGGTCTTTGCCCTGACCGGCGCGCTGGTGGCCAGCCGGGCACAGCTGGACATCGTGGGGTTTGCCTTTCTCGCCGGTCTGACGGGGCTGGGGGGCGGCACCCTGCGCGACACGCTGCTGAACCGCACGCCGATCTGGATTGCCGACCAGACCTACCTTGCCGTGGTGACAGGCGCCGCCGTTCTGGTCTTTTTCACCGCCCACCTGCTTGAAAGCCGGATGCGCGCAATCCTCTGGCTGGACGCGCTGGCGCTGGGGGTCGCCGTGGCTGCCGGCGCCGGGGTGGCGCAGGGGCTGGGCCAACCCGTTGCCGTGGTGCTGGTCATGGGCATCGCCACCGGCTGTGCCGGAGGGCTGGCGCGCGACGTGGTCGCCAACGAATTGCCGCTGGTGCTGAAACAGGGGGAACTTTACGTCACCTGTGCCCTCGCCGGATCCCTGGCCGGCGTCCTGGCCACCCGGGCCGGGGCTTCGCCCGCGCTCAGCGCGGGGCTCGTGGCGCTGGTGACCATCGGGCTGCGTGCCGGGTCGTTGACGCTGGGCTGGCGCCTGCCGGTCTATCGTCCTCGCCCGCCGCGACAGTGACCTCCGGCGCGCGCGAGGGGCTGGCCCCTCGCATCCGCCACGCCCAAAGGGCGCGACGGGCTGGATTGGGCGCAAATCCGACCTTCACTGCAGGTCGGAAAACGCCTCCTGAAGCCTTGCAACCGCCTCGGCCACCCGCGCCCGGGGCGTGGCAAAGTTGAACCGCAGGAAGGACTCTCCACCACTGCCGAAAGTCTCGCCGTGGTTCACGGCGATCCGTGCTTCCTTTTCCACCCGCCGGGTGAATTCTTCGGGGGCCATGCCTGTTCCCGCGAAGTCGACCCAGGCCAGGCAGGTTGCCTGCATCGGCATCGACTGCACGCCCGGGATGGCGTTCACGCCCTCGTCGAACAGCCGCCTATTGCCGTCCAGATAGGCGCAAAGCTCATCGACCCAGGCCGCACCTTCGGGCGAATAGGCAGCCGTCGCCGTGACCATGCCGAACGAGTTGGGCGACATGCCAAGCCCTGCCATGACCTCGCCAAAGCGTTTGCGAAGGGGGGCATCGGGGATGATGACATTGCCGATATGGCTGCCCGCCATGTTGAAGGTCTTGGTGGTGGCCGACATCATCACCAGCCGGTCCTCGATCCCCGCATCGATCTTGGCCATCGGGATGTGCTTTTCGCCGGGCATCAGCAGGTCGTGGTGGATCTCGTCCGAGACCAGCACCAGATCATGCCGCTTGGCGAACTCGGCCAGCCCGTGCAGCTCGTCCTCTGTCCAGACCCGGCCACCGGGATTGTGCGGCGAACACAGCATCACCAGTTTCTCACGCCCGGTCATCATGCCGTCGTAGGCGTCGAAGTCCATTTCGTAGCGGCCGTTGTTCATCACCAGCGGGCATTCCACCACCTCGCGGCCTGCGGCGCGGATCACCCGCGCAAAGGCGTGATAGACCGGCGTGAACAGTACCACGCCGTCGCCCGGCTCGGTATAGGCCTGCAGGCACAGGCCCGTCCCGTTCACCAGCCCATGCGTGGAAAAGATCCAGTCGGGCGAGATCTCCCAGCCGTGCCGGGTGTCCAGCCACCAGCGGATCGCGTCCCGATAGGCGGTATCGGGGCCGAAATAACCGAACAGGCCGTGGTCGACCATCCGCTGCAGGGCGGTGGACACGCAGTCCGGCGGGCGGAAATCCATGTCCGCGACCCACATCGCCAGCCCGTCCTCTGGCGAGACGCCATAGACCTTCTCCATCATGTCCCACTTAGTCGAATGCGTGCCTACGCGGTCGATGTCCTCGTCAAACCGGCTCATGACTCTGCCCTTTCTGCGACTTTGACGCGCAAGCTATCCGTCCCGGTGTCAGGTGCAAGGGGCTGCGCTTGCCTATGTTGTCCGTGATGCTTAAATCGGGCGCATGAAACGGCCGATCCTCATTCACCCCGATCCCCGCCTGAAAAAGGTCTGTGCCCCCGTCGACGATCTGTCGGACGAACTGCGCAGCCTTTCGGACGACATGCTGGAAACCATGTACGCCGCCCCGGGCATCGGGCTGGCCGCGCCGCAGATCGGTATCCTGTCGCGGCTGATCGTGCTGGACTGCGCGAAAAAGGATGACGGGGACGACCCGCGCCCGCTGGTCATGTTCAACCCGCAGGTGGTGGCCAGCAGCGATGAACGCAACGTCTACGAGGAAGGCTGTCTTTCCATCCCCGACCAGTATGCCGATGTCGAACGGCCCAAGGTGGTGGATGTCGAGTGGCTCGACCGTGACGGCAAGCTGCAGCGCGAAACCTTCGACGGGCTCTGGGCGACCTGCGTCCAGCACGAGATCGACCACCTCGACGGCAAGCTCTTCATCGACTACCTGAAACCGCTTCGGCGGCAGATGATCACCCGCAAGATGGTCAAGCTCAAGAAAGAGCGGGCGCGGGAAAAGGCGTGAGCATCCTTCCGATCCTGAAATGGCCCGACCCGCGCCTGGCTTTGCCCTGTGCCCCTGTCGAGGACCCCGCCGCGCTCGAGACGCTGGTAACGGACATGTTCGAAACCATGTACGATGCGCCTGGCCGTGGGCTTGCCGCGCCGCAGGTCGGCGTGATGCAGCGGTTCTTTGTCATGGACGCGGGCTGGAAAGAGGGGGACATGACCCCGTTTGTCTGCATCAACCCGGCGATCCTCTCGGCCTCTGACGAACAGGCCGTGGCGACAGAGGGCTGTCTCTCCGTCCCGGGCGTGACGGCAGAGGTGACCCGCCCGGCGGAGATCACCCTTGCCTTCACCGACCTGACGGGCGCCGCGCGGCAACTGACCCTGACAGGGGCCGAGGCCACCATCGCCCAGCACGAATACGACCATCTCGACGGGGTGCTGCATTTCGACCGGCTGGACCGGGCGGGGCGCGATGCGCTCTTGGCGGCCTATGAAGCAGGGCAGGGCACATGAGCGTACGTCCCTTCGTTTCCTGGCCGGACAAGCGCCTGCGCACCGCCGCCGCGCCGGTCGCTGAAATCACTGACGAGATCCGTGCCATCTGGGATGACATGATCGACACGATGGAGGCGATGCCTGGCGTCGGCCTTGCCGCGCCGCAGATCGGCGTGATGTTGCGACTTGCGGTGGTGGATGCCTCCGAGGAACGTGGCAAGCCCCTGCGCATGGCCAACCCGGAGATCCTGCATGCCTCGGTCGAATTCCGTGACCATGATGAGGCGAGCCCCAACCTGCCCGGCGTGCATGCGAAAATCAGCCGCCCGCGTGCCGTGACCGTCACCTACACCGACCCGCAGGGAATGAAAGTGCGCAAGGATCTTGTCGGTCTCTGGGCCACCTCGGTCCAGCATCAGATCGACCACCTGAACGGGCGGATGTATTTCGACCGGCTCAGCAAGATGAAACGCGACATGCTGCTGCGCAAGGCCCGCAAACGCGCCTGACGCCGTCTGGTCCCGCCCGCCTGCCTGCGCTACACCCGCGATACGATCACCGCAGGAGCAGGTACATGCGCGTTGTCTTCATGGGCACCCCCGATTTCTCCGTCCCGGTTCTCGACGCGCTGCACGCGGCGGGCCATGACATCGCCTGCGTTTATTGCCAGCCACCGCGCCCCGCCGGACGTGGCAAGAAGGACCGCCCGACCCCTGTGCACCAGCGCGCCCTTGCGCTGGGCCTGCCCGTCCGGCATCCCGAGCGGCTGAAATCGCCTGAGGACCAGGCCGCATTCGCCGATCTGAACGCCGATGTGGCGATTGTGGTCGCTTATGGGCTGATCCTGCCGCAGCCGGTGCTGGATGCGCCGAAACACGGCTGTCTCAACATCCACGCCTCGCTGCTGCCCCGCTGGCGCGGCGCAGCCCCGATCCACCGCGCCATCATGGCCGGAGATCCGGAAACCGGCGTCTGCATCATGCAGATGGAAGCGGGGCTCGACACCGGCCCGGTGCTGCTGCGCGAGGCCACGCGTATCGGGGCCACGGAAACCACCGGGGAACTGCACGACCGGCTCAGCCGGATGGGCGCCCAGCTCATCACGCAGGCGCTCGACCGGATCGACGACCTGGTGCCCGAGCCTCAGCCCGAGGAGGGGGTCACCTATGCCGCGAAGATCGACAAGGCCGAGGCCGCCGTCGACTGGATCCGACCTGCTGAGGAGATCTCGCGCCAGGTTCGCGGCCTTGCGCCCTTTCCCGGGGCCTGGACCACGCACGGCGGTGACCGGATAAAGCTGCTGGGGGCCGAACCCGCAGAGGGGCAGGGCGCGCCGGGTACGCTGCTGGACGACCGCTTTACCGTGGCCTGCGGGACCGGCGCCCTGCGTATCACCCGCGCGCAACGGGCGGGCAAGGGCGCGCAAGACGCCGCCACCTTCCTCAACGGTTGCCCCCTGCTCAGGGGCACACAGCTGGGAGGTTGACCCTCTGGGCATCGCGCGCCCGGACCCCTATCGTGCCCCCGGACGCAAGGAGACCCGCATGTTCCCCACCCTGATCGGCACCGTGGTCATCGCCGGGATCACCGGCTATCTCTCAGAGAAATCGGGATTCACCCGCAACGGCATCCTGCAAAGCATCATCATATGCATCGGTGGCGCCTTCCTGTTCTACTTTGTCACCATCATGTTCGGTGTCGGATTTCGCAGCCCCGGCGTGAACGCCATCCTCTCTTCGATCGGGGCGCTGATCATCGTGCCGACCCACTGGCGCCGGCGCTGACCTCAAGCGACGGGCTTGTGGCGGGCGGGCAGGGGGCTCTGCCCCCGTCTCCCTTCGGT
>NZ_JARAMO010000072.1:0-61168 GCF_028807275.1 Mameliella sp. AT18 | reverse complement strand
GACGTACAAAACGTACGTTTTGTACAAACCTGCGGGCTAGAGGCGTGGCGCCGCCTCTGCCCCTTTGGCGGCTTCGACAAAGGCGCGGACCTTGCCCGCATCCTTGATCCCCGGCGCGCTTTCGACCCCCGAAGAAACATCCACCTGCGCCGTGCCGGTCATCGCCACGGCCAGGCCCACGTTCTCCGGAGTCAGCCCGCCCGCCAGCATCCAGGGCCGCGACCAGCGCCGCCCGGCGATCAGTTTCCAGTCAAAGGCCAGCCCGTTTCCGCCCGGCAGATCCGCCCCCTTGGGCGGCTTGGCATCCACCAGGATCTGATCGGCAACCTTCTGATAAACAGCCAGTTTTTCCAGGTCCTCGGCTGCGCCCACGCCCACCGCCTTCATCACCGGCAGCCCCCAGCGCGCGCGCACCTCCGCCACCCGCTCCGGCGTCTCGGCGCCGTGCAACTGCACCATGTCCAGCGGCACCAGCCGCATGACCTCGTCCAGAAACTCATCCGTCGGGTTCACCATGAGGCCGACCTTGGCCAGCCCCACCGGCGCCTCCAGCGCCAGGTCCCGCGCCACCTCGGGCGTCACGTTGCGCGGGCTCTTGCCAAAGAACACGAGGCCCGCATAGCTCGCCCCTGCCCCGGCGACCATCTCCATGTCCCCGGGCCGCGTCAGGCCACAGATCTTCACCCGGACGTCCGCCATCCAAGCCCCTGTTTCTTCTTGGTAAAAATACACCCTGGGGTGAATTGGCCGTCAGGCCAAGAGGGGGCAGCGCCCCCTCCCCCGGTCTCACCCGGCGCTCAGCTGGCCTGGTCGAGGATCGCCAGGACCTCGTCCTTGTCCTTGTCGCGCTCGGCCTGGGTCTTCTTCAGCTGGCGTTCCAGCTTGCGCACCTCGGTCTTCTTGGCCGAAGCCTCGGCACGGTACTTGTACTCGCGCAGCCATTCAAAGACTTCGCCCAGCACCCAGCCCAGCACCAGAAAGCCCAGCGCCACCGCGAACAACGGCACGTCGACCGAATAGGCCAGCCAGCCCAGTTGCGGGATGCGCGCCAGCCCCTCGGGCAGGGTGTTGAGCGTCACCCATTGCAGGTTCGCCACGCAGATGACCGTCAGGACAATGAGCACAGCGGCATAAATGGCATAGCGGATGTAGCGCATGGATTACTTTCCGTTCAGGCGGTCGCGCAGGAGCTTGCCGGTCTTGAAGAAGGGAACGTGCTTTTCCTCGACCTGGACCGACTCTCCCGTTCGGGGGTTCCGCCCGACGCGCGCGTCCCGCTTCTTGACCGAAAAGGCCCCGAAGCCCCGCAGCTCGACCCGGTCGCCCCGGGACATGGCATTGGTGATCTCGTCGAAGATCGTGTTCACGATCCTCTCCACATCACGCTGATACAGATGCGGGTTTTCGTCTGCAATCTTCTGGATCAATTCGGATCTGATCATCCCCCACGCCCCCCGGTGGAATCGGCCTTGGCCTTGTTATTTCAGCCAAACTATACGCGGGGCAGGATCAAACGGGAACCGTGCATTTTCGGGGAAAACCCATGTTTTTCCGCGCTTTGCGCTGATTTCCGCCCGTTTCGGCAGCGAATGGTGCCGTGTTCGGCGCCGCGCGGCGCCGTATCGACCGAATGCAATTCACGCGATTCGGGGCACCCGGCACCTACTGGCACACCGCCGCGAATTGCGTGCGCCCCTTGGAATCCCTGTTTCCGGGCTGGAAATAGACCAGCCGCATACCCGACTCCGCACAGATCTGCGCCGCCCGGGCACGGACCTCGTCGGGCTGCCACTTGTCGCCGAAGGCGCCGCGCAGCTGGTTCTGATCCTTGACCGTCACCGCGCGCATGGTCAGGCCGGTTCCGCCGCCGGTGGGGGCTTCCTGGATGAAACGCGTGTCCTCATCCGGAATGACGATCTGATCCTGGGCCAGCACCGGCCCGCACAGGATCGCCAGCATACAGAAGGCCACAACCTGCCCCGTCATCCTGCGCATCGCATCACCTCCAGCACCGACTCGCCGTCCGAGCAAAGCAAACCCGCGACAGGAAGGCGAGCCTTTCCTGCATCGCGTTCAAAAGACCTCGACCGTTTCGCCCGCACGGGCGCCAAGACGAGCGCGGGCCGCGGTGCCCTTGATACGGTTCATCACGAAGGGCCCCGACAGGAACAGGCCCAGAGCGCGGATTGTCCAGTTGCCCTCGATCCGGTTGCCGTCCGCAGAGACATGGCCAGTATAATGCACCGGGTCTTCGCCATGACTGGGGCGGCCAAGGTAGGCCTTGCGGAAATGCACCTCGTGACCGCTGCGGCTGCCGCTGATCTCGGCCTCCAGCTCGGCGCCCGCGTCCGGGGCGAATGTATTGGGTTCCAGCGTCGTGCCCCAGATCACCCCGCCCACGTCAAAGAGCGTCGCGGCAAAGGGGACCGATCCGTCCCCGTCCTGGCCGTAGTCATAGACGCCGGTCCAGTCGCCGCTCAGATCCAGTCCACCTGCCCGCATGGATACCCCCTGTTGCCCGGCCCGAGCCTAACGTCCGTCCCGGAGCGTGCAAGCCGCAACAAAAAAGGCCCCCGCGATTGCGGGGGCCCTGATTCTTTTCAGCCCGAAGGCCGTGCGACGATCACTCGTCGCCGGACTTGAGCGCGGCGCCCAGGATGTCGCCCAGCGATGCACCGGAGTCGGAGGAACCGTACTGTTCGACGGCCTCTTTCTCTTCGGCGATCTCGCGTGCCTTGATCGACAGGCCCAGACGACGGGTCTTGTTGTCGATGTTGGTCACGCGGACGTCGACCTTGTCGCCGACCGAGAAACGCTCGGGGCGCTGCTCGGCACGGTCACGCGACAGGTCGGAGCGGCGGATGAAGGACTTCATGCCTTCGTATTCCACCTCGATGCCGCCGTCTTCGATCGCGGTGACTTCGACGGTCACGATCGAGCCGCGCTTCACGCCGCCAACCGCATCGGCGAACTTGTCGCCGCCCAGGGCCTTGATCGAGAGCGAGATACGCTCTTTCTCGACGTCCACTTCGGAGACGACGGCCTGAACCACGTCACCCTTGCGGTATTCCTGGATGGCTTCTTCGCCGCGCTGATCCCAGCTGAGGTCCGAAAGGTGGACCATGCCGTCGATCTCGCCTTCGAGGCCGATGAACAGACCGAATTCGGTGATGTTCTTGACTTCGCCCTCGACCTGCGTGCCTTCCGGGTGGGTCTCGGAGAAGACTTCCCACGGGTTGCGCATGGTCTGCTTGAGACCCAGCGAAACGCGGCGCTTGGCGCTGTCGATTTCCAGGACCATGACGTCGACCTCTTGCGAGGTGGAGACGATCTTGCCCGGGTGGACGTTCTTCTTGGTCCAGGACATTTCCGAAACGTGCACCAGACCTTCGACACCCGGCTCCAGCTCGACGAAGGCGCCGTAGTCGGTGATGTTGGTGACGCGGCCCTTGTGGACAGAGGCCAGCGGGTACTTGACGCCCACCAGGTCCCACGGATCTTCCTGCAGCTGCTTCATGCCCAGGCTGATACGGTGGGTTTCCTTGTTGATCTTGATGACCTGGACCTTGACGGTCTCGCCGATCGACAGGATCTCCGAGGGGTGGTTCACACGGCGCCATGCCATGTCGGTGACGTGCAGCAGGCCGTCCACACCGCCCAGGTCGACGAATGCGCCGTACTCGGTGATGTTCTTGACCACGCCGTCAACCGCGTCGCCCTCTTGCAGCTTGCCGATGACCTCGGCGCGCTGTTCGGCGCGGCTCTCTTCGAGGATCGCGCGGCGCGAGACAACGATGTTGCCACGGCGACGGTCCATCTTGAGGATCTGGAACGGCTGCTTGAGACCCATCAGCGGACCGGCGTCGCGCACGGGGCGCACGTCAACCTGCGAACCGGGCAGGAAGGCCACGGCGCCGCCGAGATCGACGGTGAAGCCACCCTTGACGCGGCCGAAGATGGCACCTTCGACGCGGGCGTCGTCGGCATAGGCCTTCTCCAGGCGGTCCCAGGCTTCTTCGCGGCGGGCCATCTCGCGCGAGATGACGGCTTCGCCACGGGCGTTTTCTGCGGCACGCAGGTAAACCTCGACCTCGTCGCCGACGTTCACGTCGGGCTGTTCACCGGGTTCCGCGAATTCCTTGAGCTCGACACGGCCTTCCATCTTGTAGCCGACGTCGATGATGGCTTGTCCCGCTTCGATCGCGATGACCTTGCCTTTGACGACAGTGCCCTCATCGGGCGTGTCCATTTCGAGGCTTTCATTAAGGAGGGCCTCGAATTCCTCCATCGATGCGCTGGGCATATGTGTGTTTGGTCCTTTACAACGTTTTTTTTCTGGCCGAGCGGTTGTCTCCGCCGGTCTTGGATTGGTCTCTTTAGCTGCCGCAAAACAAAGAGGGCCGGAGAGGTCCGACCCTGCTCGATCTCTTTTGCCGCGGCGTTTGCTGCCTTGTCGACGCGCGCGGTATAGAGCAAGGATGCCGCAGGATCAAGCCCCGGACCCGAGCAAGCGCCAGGAACCGGTCCCGAAGGCGGCGCAAGCGTCCAGCCGTGACCCGTAAGGAGCTGCCAAGGGCGCGGCGTCGACTCAAACCCCAATTTGCCGTATCCTTCGGCCACGATTTTCCCGCGTGACGTATGTTTTTTTCACACCTACATTTTTCGGAGGCACCCATGAAACTCCTGACTGCAACGACAGCCGCGCTTGCGTTCTCGATCACACTGGCGGGCGGCGCAGCAGCCCAGAACTGTGACAGCAGAGGCTCGAACTGGCAGGGCCGGATCGACATTGGCAGCACGATCTACGGCTTTGAACTGCGTCGTCTCACCTGTGCGGCGGACAGCATGTGGAACTACTATGTCTGGACCACGACCGCCCGTTGGGAAGGCACCGCGACGGTCGGCATGACCGGTCGGAGCCTCAGCGTGGTCACGGCGACGGGCGGACTCGCGGGGTGCTCTCTGTCCGGCACCTGGTATCCACGCGACGTCACGAACGGACTGCCCTACAGGGGCAACGGATCGGCCAGTTGCGGCGGTGGCGGCACCTGGAGCGCGAACATCCGCTAGGTCGCGGCCAATCGCCGTTCTGCACCGACCGGCGGGGAATGCGCATCCCATGCGCTGTACAGTACAGCGTCGATCCGCCCAGCCGCCCCCTTGCCGACACCCGGATTTGCCTGGATTCGTGATTTGTGCTGGAATTTGCACAGCCGTTTTGGGCGGGAACAGTCGCCCGCCCTCTGTTCGCCCCCTGCCCCTTGCAACCCGGCGGCATGACTGCACGCTTCAGGCACTTGGCTGGCATGGAGGGTGCCGGCACTGCCGAGACGTCCGCCACGAGGCCCGCATGACCCCCCATCGGAGCGCGTTCAGAAAGCGGAACCTCCGGCACCAGCCCCGGCGTTCCGGATCAGCCCGGGACGGTGCCTCGCAGCAGGGTTTGCGCCCCGAAACCTCTTGCACCAGATCCGACAAAGGAGTCTCCCATGACCATACTTTCATCCGGCAGCGGCACCGTCGTGACCACCCCTGGCGACATCACTTTCCTGCTGCCCAACAGCGTGCGCAGCACCACCGGCGCCAGCACCAATACGATCGAGGCAGGCGCCGGGGGCACCTTCGATTTCTACAACGACGGCATCATCATCTCTGCGGACGACGACGCGTTCAGCATCGGAACCGGGAACGGCTTCGACTTCGATGCGTCGATCTATAACGGCCCCACCGGGATCATCCGGGCCTTCGACAGCGCCATACTCATCTTTGCAAGTGCCAGCGGAACCGACTTCTACGTCGAGAACCACGGCGAGATCAGTGGCGGCGACGAGGGTTTCTTCATTTCGGGCGCTGTTGCCGGGGATACTGCGACCATCGTCAACACGGGCCACATCAGCGGCGTCACCCATGCCATCGAGACCGACCGCGCAACAACCGTGATCAATTCCGGTACGATTTCCAGCAACAGCGAAGCGATCGATTTCCGCAACAACGACGAATACAAACTGGTGAACTCCGGCCTCGTGACCGGGCAATTCCGCGCTGTCGGGGCCGCCGGGCCAACCGGCGTGGTGATCATCGACAACACCGGCACCATCCAGGGTGGGTTCGAGGCCATCCGCACCAACGACGGCAATGACATCCTGCGCAACTCGGGCCTGATCGAAGGCGACGTCGGCATGCTCGACGGTAACGATACCGTCCGCAACGACGGTGTCGTCTCCGGCAATCTGGACCTTGGCTTTGACAACGATACCTTCATCGGCTTCGGCGGCACCGTGACAGGCGTCGTCGATGGCGGGTCCGGCAACGACACCATCATGATCGATCAGAACGACGCCCAGGTCGACGGCGGCCTGGGCATAGATCTCCTGCTGGCGCGGGGGGATGTCCTTGATGCAGTCAATTTCGAGGAAATCCGCCTGCTGGGCGGCGACGATCTCGAAGTGCGGGGGTCAAGCTTGGCCGAGACGATCAACGGCAATCGCGGCGACAACCTCTTGCTGGGGGAAGGCGCGTCCGACACGATCAACGGCGGTGCGGGCAATGACGATATCCAGGGCGGCGACGGAGACGACGAGCTGGCCGGCAGCATCGGTGACGACCTGGTCAACGGCGGCGCGGACAACGACATCATCACCGGCGGTCCTGGCCACGACACCCTGCTGGGCGGCGCGGGCACGGATGACCTGAACGGCGGAGCGGGCGACGACTCTCTCGACGGCGGATCGTTCAACGATACGCTGGGCGGGTTTTCCGGCAATGACACCCTGAACGGCGGGTCCGGCAATGACGTGCTGGCAGGCCACGAAGGCAATGATCTGCTGGACGGCGGCGAGAACGACGACACGCTCGACGGTGGATCGGGTGACGACGTGTTGCGCGGGGGTGACGGGACAGACGTGCTGCGCGGACGCGACGGCGCCGACACGATCTCGGGCGGCACCGGGCTTGACTTCATGACAGGGGGGCAGGATGCCGACACCTTCCGATTTGCCTCTGCCGCCGAGGCGGGAACCGGCGCCAGCCGCGACCAGATCCTTGACTTTGACCAGGGCGCGGACGTGATCGACCTCGCCGGGATCATCGACGGGTCGCTGGCATTTGTCGGCACCGGACCGTTCACAGCCGCGAACCAGGTCCGCCTGATCGAGACGGGCAGCGGCTCGACCATCGTTCAGATCAACCTGGACGCCAACCTCGCCACGGTCGAGGGGGAGATCCGCGTGGCCGATGTGATCGGCCTGACGGCGGATGATTTCGCGCTCTGAGCGCACCGTTCGGGGGCCGGGCTTTGCCCCGGCCCTCCCTCCCCCGGGGCTCCAGGCCCTTTCATTCCTGGCCGCAGACCCCATGTTAATCGCAGAAACATTGCAGCAAACGCCCTGGGACCCTTGAATGAACTACGTCCTCGCCCTTTTCCTGCCGCCGCTCTCGGTCCTTCTGACCGGGCGCATCTTCCTTGCGATCATCGTCCTGCTGATCTGGATTCCGGCGATCATCTTCTCGGGCGGGCTGACCCACCCGATGTTCATCCTGCTGGCCTGGATACTGATCTACCAATCCGGAGAGGAACGCCGCACGCGCCGGATCGAACGCAGCGGGCGTTCCGACTGACTGGCCGGTTCAGCCCGCGCTCCCCCATTCCAGCCAGCGCCGGTCCTCTGGTGACAAGGCCCTCGTCATCACCGCGTCATAGGCCGCAAGGTCACCCTCGGTCAGACGTCCTTCCCACTTATTGGACGTGGCACTGTCGAAAAAACCCGCATCGCTGGTCCAGAACCCCTGCCCTGCCGAGGGGGTAAAGCGATCCGCGTTGGCCTTCATGTTGTCGAATGTCGCCGCCTCGACGCAGGCCGCCATCACCTCGGGCGGATGGTCGATGCCCACATGCCCGGCGATCTGCGCCACGGCCCCCGGCAGATCGCGCAACATGTCGGCGTAGTGCAGCCGGATCAGGTTTTCGCGCGGCTCGCGCGCCCGCGTGCATTGGAAATGGTCGAGGATCGCCGGCAGGCTTGCGTGGTCCTCGCCTGAGAGGAACTCCCGGAAACTCTCGGACGGGTCCTCGGGCAGCGGTGGCAGGCCAATGTGCGAACCCAAGTTGCGCCGGTGCTTGCGCATCGAGAAATGCACGTCGATCGGGTGCCGGTAGATCGTGACATAGCGCAGTTCGGCCCAGACCGGGATGCAGTCGAACGGCGAATGCGTCTTGACCTGCCGCCGGTGTTCCTGCGCCTCCAGCCGCGCCATGACCTCGCCCACGTCGCGGACGTTGATGTCGATCCAGGGCGATTTCATCGAGGTCTGCGCATCCACCTCCGGATCACCCGCGATCAGCATGGCAAGAATACCCTGCGTCCAGGTCGTGCCGGATTTCGGCGGGGTCGAGACGACGATGTCGCCCGCCCGCGGAACGAAGTGGGACCAACGCGACGAGTCCGTCAGGGGATCGGTAAAGACGCGGCGGGGCGCCTCGGAGGCGGTCAACATATGCGCGGATCCCTTGTCTGCCGCCCGGTAAATTCCGAACAGGTCCAGACTATACCAGGATCCGCGCATCGCGCAGCGGTTTTTCCCGGGCCTCAGGCCACCTGTTTCCCCCTGCTCCAGACGCCCCGCAACAGGGGCACATGTTCGGCGACGCGGAAACGCATCAGATCCGCCCGGCGGCCTTCTTTCAGAACGCCCCGGTCATCCAGCCCCACCGCTTCGGCGGGCGCCTTCGTCACCGTCGCGATCCCGCGCGCCATGTCGCCCCAGATCTCCCCCAGGCGGACGGCGGCCAGCAGCAGCGCCGCCGGAACATAGTCGGACGACACGATGTCCAGCAGTCCTTCGCGCGCCAGCTCCTCTGCCGCGACGTTGCCGGAGTGAGAGCCGCCCCGGATCAGGTTCGGCGCCCCCATCATCACCGCGATGGCGTGGTCGTGGCAGGCCTGTGCCGCCTCGATAGTGGTCGGGAACTCGGCCAGCCGAATGCCATAGCCCGCAGAGACGGCGACCTGTTCGGCTGTGGTATCGTCATGGCTGGCCAGCACCGCGCCAAAGCGCGCCGCCTCCCTGACGGATACCGCCTCGTGCGCGGCGCCGTTACGGGCGCGCAGCTCTTTCAGGTGGGCAATATGTTCGATGAACTCGGCATCCGACATGCCGCGTTTCGATTTGACGTATTGTTCCAGCTTCGAGATGTCCCGGAACTGCCGTTGGCCGGGCGTGTGGTCCATGATGCTGACAAGGCCCACACGGTCCTCGCGCCCGAATTCCGCCAGCTCTTCGGCCAGCGTCTCGGAACAGACCTCGGCCCGCAGGTGCAGGAAATGGCTGATCTTCAGCATGTCGGCGGCGCGCAGGTCCAGCATCTCGCTGGCCAGCGACCTGGCGTATTTCCTGTACCGCCCCTTGCCCGTCGGGATCGACCCCACCCGCATCGCGTCGAAGACCGTGGTGATACCGGTCGAGGCCAGCTCGGCGTCATGGGCGACAATGGCCGCCGCATGGGGCCAGTCGACGCCGGGGCGCGGTTCGATATGGCGTTCCAGGTTGTCGGTGTGCAGCTCGATCAGCCCGGGCGCCAGGAAATCCCCACCGCAATCGACCGCACCGGCGGGCACACTTGCCCCCTCGCCCATCCCAACGATGACGCCATTTTCGACATGCAGCCAGCCGCGGGCCACACGATCCGGCAGCACCAGTGTCGCATTGGCAAATGCCAGGCTCTCTGTCACGCCGCCGTCACGCGCATCGGGCATAGGCCCGGCAAGAGTGGAGGTCGTCATGCATTTCTCCCGTTACGCTGTCTATGTAACCCTGCCGCAGGGTCCCTTGTCCGATTTCGGCGCCGCCTGGCTGGGCTGGAACGCCGCGACGGGCGAAAGGCCCGACGCGCCCGTGGTTCACGGCCTGCCGCTGCCCGCCCATGAGATCACCGCCACCCCGCGCAAGTACGGGCTGCACGGCACGATCAAGCCGCCCTTCCGACTGGTCGGGGGCATGGATTTCGACGCGCTGCACGATGGCTTTGCCCGCTTTTGCGCGACCCAGGCGCCGGTGACGCTGGACGGGCTGGCGCTGACCCGGCGGGGCCGCTTCCTGGCCCTGACGCCCGTCGGCGAAACCGGCGCCCTGTCCACGCTGGCCGCCCGGACGGTCGAGGCGCTGGACCCGTTCCGCGCCCCCCTGA
Source organism: Mameliella sp. AT18 (assembly GCF_028807275.1). Lineage (NCBI taxonomy): Bacteria > Pseudomonadati > Pseudomonadota > Alphaproteobacteria > Rhodobacterales > Roseobacteraceae > Antarctobacter > Mameliella sp. AT18. Next base: position 50,985 of record NZ_JARAMO010000072.1, on the reverse strand, counting down.
CCGAGGCAGAGCTGGACAAGCGCCGCAAGTCCGGCCTGAACGACCGACAAGAGGCACTGCTGACCCGCTGGGGCTATCCCTACGTGATGGACCAGTTCCGCTTTCACATCACGCTGAGTGGTAAGCTGGACCGTGAGATGGCCGAACAGGTGCGCAGCGCCTTGCTGCCCCACGTCGAACCGCACCTGACAAGCCCCTTCACGGTGGAGGCCCTGACGCTCTGCGGCGAGGATTCCACCGGCTATTTCCACGAACTGCACCGCTACGCCCTTTCCGGCTGAAGCCGCGCCAGGATGGTGTCCACGGTGCGCTCCAGCAGGCCGGAATTGTCGATCTCGATCACCGGCAGCCCGGCAGGCAGGGCCTCCCCCTTGCGGGCCAGGCGCGCAGCGATCTCCTCGGCGCTTTCGCGGCCCCGTCCGGCCAGACGGCGCGCCAGCACCTCGGCGGGGGCCGTCAGGGACAGGACGACGAACCGCTGGAACCGCGCCTGTGCCTGCATCAGGACAGCCCGCGACAGGTTCACCAGCACGTCACTGCCCTGGGCAAGTTGCTGATCCACCGCGACCGGGATGCCATAGGCCAGACCGTGCGCGCACCACGACAGGGCAAAGCCGCCCGCGCGCTCCACCTGCTCGAACTCGGCCACGGTGATGGCAAAGTGATCCTCGCCCCCCGCCTCCTGCGGGCGGGTGATCCTGCGTTGCAGCAGGACAAACCGGGGATCGCGTGCCGCCAGCGCCTCCATGACGCTGTCCTTGCCAACACCCGACGGCCCCACCACCGCGATGAACCGTCCCGGCATCAGGCCGCCGCCTGCGGGGAAAAGCCGGTCACATCCACCACGCGATCACAGACCGCGTCGCGCGCCTCGGCGTCGTGAAAGATGCCCACGATGGCCGCGCCGCGCGCCTTGGCCTCATGGATCAGGTCTAGCACCGTGTCGCGGTTCGCCGCATCCAGCGAGGCGGTTGGTTCGTCCAGCAAGAGCGCCGGATAGGCGTGGGCAAAACCGCGCGCGATGTTCACCCGCTGCTGTTCGCCGCCGGAAAAGGTGGTGGGCGAGAGGCTCCACAGACGTTCGGGGATGCGCAGGCGGGTCAGCAGGTCGCGCGCCCGGTCCATGGCCGCTGTGCGGTCCACGCCCACCGCGAGCAACGGTTCCGCCACCACGTCCAGCGTCGGCACCCGGGGCACCACGCGCAAGAACTGGCTGACATAGCCCAGCGCCTCGCGCCGCAGACGGATGATCTCTCGCGGTTGGGCCCGCACCACGTCGACACCGCCGATCAGGATCTCTCCGGACGCGGCCAGGTAGTTGCCGTAGATCATGCGCATCAGCGTGGATTTCCCGGCACCCGAGGCGCCGGTCAGGGCCACGCATTCGCCCGCCGCGACGGAAAGCGAGGCGCCCTCCATCACCCGGATGACCGCGCTGCCCTGGTTGTGCAGGGTAAAGGTCTTGGACACATCCCGAATTTCGATCATGGCATTAACCTATTGTTAAATTTATATGTTTCGCGCGCGAAACACTCAGACCTGCAGCACCGAACTGACCAGGAGCTGGGTATAAGGGTGCTGTGGATCGTCCAGCACCTGGTCGGTCAGCCCGGCCTCGACCACATGCCCGTCCTTCATCACCATCAGCCGGTCCGCCAACAGCCGCACGACGGCAAGGTCATGGGTGACGATGATCGCCGACAGCCCCATCTCGCGGACAAGTCCGCGCAGCAGGTCCAGCAGGCGCGCCTGCACGCTGACGTCCAACCCGCCGGTGGGTTCGTCCATGAAGACAAGGCGCGGTCCGGTCACCAGGTTGCGCGCGATCTGCAACCGTTGCTGCATCCCGCCGGAAAAGGCCGTGGGCCGGTCGTCGATCCGGCTGGCGTCGATTTCCACCCGGCCCAGCCAGTCCTCGGCGCTGTCGCGGATCTCGCCGTAGTGGCGCGCGCCCACGGCCATAAGCCGTTCGCCCACGTTGCCGCCCGCGCTGACGTTCATGCGCAGCCCATCGCGGGCGTGCTGGTGGACAAAGGCCCAGTCGGTCCGGCCCAGCATCCGCCGTTCCGGTTCGGACATGGTGATGGTGTCCTGCAGCCCCTCGGTGCGGGTGTCGAACATCACGCGGCCCGCGTCGGGGGGCAGGTGGCCAGCCATGCAGTTCAGCAGGGTCGACTTGCCCGAGCCGCTTTCGCCCACGATCCCCATGACCTCGCCCGGCCAGAGATCGAAGGACACATCGGAACAGCCGATCCGGGCGCCGTAGCGTTTGGTCAGGCTCTCGACCTTCAACAGCGGTGTCATGCGGCATCCTCCGTGTCGCCCTGCGCGCCCACATGGCCTGCCGCGCGGCGGGCCCGGCAATAATCGGTGTCGGAACAGACGAACATCCGCCCGCCCGCGTCGTCCACGATGACCTCGTCCAGGTAACTGTCCTCTGCCCCGCAAAGATCGCAGGACGCATCGGCCTTGGAGGCCTCGAAAGGGTAGTCCCGGAAATCGAGGCTAACGACCTGAGTGTAGGGAGGCAGTGCGTAGATCCTCTGTTCACGGCCCGCGCCGAACAGCTGGATCGCCGCCATGCCGGACATCTTGGGATTGTCGAACTTGGGGATCGGGCTGGGATCCATGACGTAGCGCCCCTCGACCTTGACCGGATAGGCATAGGCGGTGGCGATCTGGCCGTGCCGGGCGATGTCCTCGTAGAGCTTGACATGCATCAGGCCGTAGTCCTCCAGCGCGTGCATCTTGCGGGTCTCGATCTCGGACGGCTCCAGGAACCGCAGAGGTTCCGGGATCGGCACCTGGTAGACCAGCACCTGATCCTTGGTCAGCGGCTCTTCGGGGATGCGGTGGCGGGTCTGGATGACGCTGGCCTGCGCGGTTTCCTCGGTGGTCTCGACCCCGGCAGTGCGTTCAAAGAACTTGCGGATGGACACGGCGTTGGTGGTGTCATCGGCGCCCTGATCGATGACCTTGAGCCGGTCCTCCGGCGTCAGCGTCGCGGCCGATACCTGCACGCCGCCGGTGCCCCAGCCATAGGGCATGGGCATCTCGCGCGACGCAAACGGCACCTGGTAGCCGGGGATGGCCAGCCCCTTGAGGATGGCCCGGCGGATCATCCGCTTGGTCTGTTCGTCAAGGTAGGCGAAATTGTAGTCGCTCATGATCTTGGCCCCGAAATTTCCTGCAAATTGCGCCCGAATTGTCCGTTTCGGTCACGGGAATGCCCAAGTTCAGGCGCAACCATTGGGCGACACACCGACAAAGGAGAGGACAAATGTCGGATCAATTGACCATCATCCTGATCACGCTGGCCGGCGTGCTGACAATCGGCATCCGCTACGCGCTGTCGGTCTGGTTGCCCGAGGACTCCAAGCTGAACACGCTTTTCAGCGAAAAGCGCCTGACCGTTTCCAACAGCAAGGAAGCCTGGTGGCTGAAGAACAGCCCCGCCGCCCGGATCGACTGACCGGATCATTCCGCCGCCTCCTGCTGCGCGCCCTCGGCTTCGCGGCGCAGGCGCCGCACCAGTTCCAGCTCGGACTGAAAATCGACGTAATGCGGCAGCTTGATATGCTCAAGGAACCCCGTCGCCTGGATATTGTCCGAGTGATACAGCACGAATTCCTCGTCCTGTGCGGGGGCGCCCATGTCATCCTCGCCCAGTTCACGCCACCTCAGCGCCCGATCGACCAATGCCATTGAAATCGCCTTGCGCTCGGTCTGACCGAAGACAAGACCATACCCACGGGTAAACTGCGGCGGTTCCGTCTTTGACCCGGTGAACTGGTTGACCGTTTCGCATTCGGTCACCTCGATCTCTCCGATCTCGATGGCAAAGCCCAATTCCGGAATGTCCATCTCGACCGCGACGGTGCCGATGCGCAACTCGCCGACGAAGGCGTGGTTGCGCGCATAGCCACGCTGCGTGGAATAGGCCATGCCAAGGACAAACCCCTCATCCCCCCGCGTCAACGCCTGAAGACGCAGGGCGCGGCTGCCGGGCAGCTCCATCGGTTCGCGCGTCAGGTCCGGCGGGGTGTCATCACTGGCCGCCTCGGCCTGGATCAGCCCCTCGCGGTTGAGGAAACCGGTGATATGCGGTGTCGGTTCCTGGCGCGGCGCGGCCTGCGGCGCGGGCGGCACCTCACCGTCGGCGGCCAGTTTGAAATCCAGCAGGCGGTGCGTGTAGTCGAAGGTCGGCCCCAAGACCTGCCCGCCCGGCGCGTCCTTGAACGTGGCCGAGATACGACGGATGCAGGCCATGTCACCCGTGTCGATGGCCCGCGTCGCGCCAAAGCGCGGCAGCGTCGTGCGATAGGCGCGGATCAGGAAGATCGCCTCGATCAGGTCGCCCCGCGCCTGCTTGATCGCCAGCGCGGCCAGGTCGGGATCGTAGAGCGAGCCTTCGGCCATGACCCGGTTGACCGCCAGTTTCATCTGCTCGCGGATCTGGTCGATGGTCAGTTCGGCGACGGCTGTATCGCCCCGGCGTTCCTCGGCCAGCCAGCCGTGCGCATTCTCGATGGCGCGTTCGCCCCCCTTGACGGCAACATACATCGCTTAGCCCTCCACTTGCGTGCTGCGCGGCAGGGCCGCGAGGCGGTTTCCGGCGCAGAAATAGGCGTCCCACCCCAGCGGGAATCGCGCGGCATTGGCCCGGAACGCCGCGACCTCCGGCAAGAACATGCGGGCCGTTTCGCGGATACCGGGGCCGGTCAGGGTCGCGCCCTCGGCCTTCAGCTCTGACCGTTCGACGATCAGCGTGGCAGAGCGATCCGGGTATTGCGCCGTTCCGATGCGGAACCGATCCAGTGGCTGCAGGGCGTCCCATGCGCCCAGGGCGAAATCGCAGTCTTCGGCACCGACCAGCGGCGCGCCGGCGTGAAAGGTGATCCAGTCGCGGACCTCGGCACAGTCATGTGCGCCGGCCAGGTGTACGCGGGTTTCCGGGTCGCAGAGCGTCAGGATCAGGACCCCGGCGGCCCGTGACAGAGGCGCGGGCGGTTCGGCACCCGCGACGTCGTGGATCGTGCCGGGGCGGGCCATCGCCTGCATCGCGGCACGAAAGGCGCGGGCCGCGTCGACCGGCGCATCGCGGAAACCGCCCTTGAGAACCGCAGCGTCCATCAGTCTTCTCCTCTGACCAGCGTGAAGAACTCCACCTTGGTGGCGGCCGCCTTTGCGGCGCGCGCCTTGGCCCGTCCGGTCATGTCCGCCGACAGGGGCTCCAGCACCTCGGCCCGGACCCGCTCCGCCGCATCGGTCTGCATCAGCGCATCGACCAGCGCGGCGCGTTCCGCATGCGCCTTGTCGCGGCCCTGCACATAGGCATGGCCCACGGCCCCGCCGTCCAGTTGCAGCGAACAGCGCGTCACCGTCATCTCGCCCATGTTGAAAGGCGCCCCGGTGCCGCCCATGCGCCCGCGCACCATCGCGGCGCCGATTTCCGGCGCGCGCAGCCAGGTGAAATCCGGCGCGTCCTGCCCCTCCCAAAGCACGGCCAAGGCCTTGGGTGGTACCTTGGCCAGCAGGCTCATCCAGTCTTTGCGGGCGGTCATTTCGGTCATCTAGACACCTTGCGGAGTTGTCGGAATATTTATACAACTAGACAAATTCCTACTCCCTGTCCGCGAGTCGGGCAAGGTCAACAGCGTGAAAGTTTCGTGACATGCCCCGCCCTGCGCTCTGGACCGCGATTTCAGACAGCCTGACCGGCGACATCGCCACCGGGCGCTATGGCCCTGGGGACAAGCTGCCGACAGAAGCCGAACTGTCGGCCCGGTTCGGGGTCAACCGCCACACGGTGCGCCGCGCCCTGCAGCACATGGCAGAAAACGGGCTGGTGCATGCGCGGCGTGGCGCCGGGGTCTTTGTCGCCGCCCGCCCGACCGAATACCCGATCGGCCAGCGTGTGCGCTTTCACCGCAACCTGCGCGCCGCCGGGCGGGTCCCGGGACGCGAACTGCTGATGTCGGACACCCGATCAGCCGACAGGGAAGAGGCGCAGGCCCTGCGGATCGCCCCAGGCGACCCGGTGCTGGCCTACGAGTCCATCGCAACGGCCGATGGCGAACCGATCGCCCTGGGCGAGGGTGTCTTTCCCGCCGCGCGGCTGCCCGGAATGCCGAAGGCCCTGCAGGCCCACAGCTCTGTCACCGCGGCCCTGGCGGCCTGCGGCGTGGCCGACTACACCCGCGCCTCGACCCGGGTGACGGCCCACCTTGCCACCCCCACGCAGGCCCGGCGCCTGCGCCTGCCCGATGGCGCCCCCCTGTTGCGGACCACCGGCGTCAACGTCGATCCCTCGGGTCAGCCGATCGAGTACGGCATCACCTGGTTCGCGGGCGACAGGGTGACGTTGACGCTGGAACAATGACGCCGACCCCCTTTGTTTCATGGAAAAAACCGCCATTTGTCACCCTGTTGATACATTGAACGCCTAAAAATGCCGGACATTTCGAGTCCAGAGCGGTTCCATGCCAATTGCCCCTTCTTCCCTGCGCCTGACCGGCGCCACTGTCCTGCGCGACGGCGTGCTGCAGTCTCGGTCCGTCGCCATCGAGGACGGGCGCATTTCCAAGGGCCCCCTGCCCGAGGTCGACCTGAACGGCTACTACATCCTGCCCGGGATCATCGACCTGCACGGCGACGCCTTTGAACGCCACCTGGCGCCCCGCCCCTCGGCCCCCTTTCCGATCCGCACCGCCCTGCGCGCCACGGATCGCGACGCGGCGGCCAACGGGATCACCACCGCCTGGATGGCCCACAGCTGGAGCTGGGAAGGCGGCGCGCGCGGGCCCGACCACGCCGAGGCCTTTCTGAAGGCGCTGGATGACTATGCCGACGAGGCGCTGACCGATCTGCGGGTCCAGATCCGCTGCGAGACCCATACCGTCGACACCGCCGACCGTCTGCTGGCCGCCGTGCGCCGCCACCGCATCGACTATGTCGTCTTCAACAACCACCTCGACGAGGCGATCCAGCTGGCCGAGATCGACCCGGCGCGGCTTGCGCTCTGGGCGCGGCAGGCCGGTCGGTCGATCGAGGAACACCTGGCCGTCGTCCATGCCGCCCGCGGCCAGAAACGCGACGTACCGCGCTATCTCTGCCGCCTGGCCGAGGCCTTTGACACGCTGGGTGTCAGCTATGGCAGCCATGACGACGAGGACGGCGAAACGCGTGAATATTTCTCGCAGATCGGGGCCAAGATCTGCGAGTTTCCGACCCGACGCGCCGCAGCCGCCCTGGCCCGTGCCGTGGGCGACCCGATCCTGATGGGGGCACCCAACGTCGTGCGTGGCGGCTCGCAGTCGGGCAACATCGCGGCACAGGACCTGGTGCGGGAACGACTCTGCGATGCGCTGGTGTCGGACTACTACTATCCGGCGCTGCTGCAGGCCGCCTTTCACCTCGTCGACGAAGAGATGATGGACCTGCCGCAGGCCTGGGCGATGATCTCGACCCGGCCGGCAGAGATCCTGCGCCTGCCCGACCGGGGCGTGATCGACTATGGCCGACGCGCCGACCTGGCCGTGGTCAATGCCGAGACACGCGTGGTCGAGGCGACGATTTGCGAAGGCCGGATCGCCCACCTTGCCGGCGAGGCCGCACAGCGGTTCCTGAGCGCGGGCAACGAAGAGATCCGGCTGGCCGCCGAGTGAGCCCGCGTTAACCAGCAGGACAGAAACCGGCTGTCGGTGCGGAAACTCTGAGTTGCCCGACATGCCCCTGCATTTTCGACAATTTGCTGATAGTTTCACGCAAGCGTCACGGCACCCGGCTAGGAAGGCGCAGGTGAGTGAGACCAAGATCCGGGCCGGTTTCGTTTCAGTGTACCGGGACACATAGTGAGTGGGTTGCGAGGAATTTCGAGGACCAATCGGGCGGCCAGAAGGCCGCCCATATTGTCTTCAGCCGCGCCTTGCCCAGACGCCCCTCAACCGGCGTATTTCTCCAGGAACTCGGGTACGCCCAACTGACGGAAATCCACCAGCGCAGCGCGCAGCGCCGCGTGATCCCAATCCCACCACCCCAGCGCCTCGACCCGCTCGGCAAGCTCCCGGGGCAACCGTTCGCGCACCGGCTGGGCCGGAACGCCCGCCACGATGGCATAGGGCGGCACGTCGCGGGTGACGATGGCGCCAGAGGCGACCACCGCGCCATTGCCCACCCGCACCTCGGGTTTGACCTGCGCGTTGTGGCCGATCCAGGTGTCATGCCCGATCACGGCCTTGCGGCTGGCGCGCATGGTGAACCAGTCGGCATCATCCTCTGCATCCTCCCAGTAGGAGGCAGAGCGATACATGAAATGATGCAGGCTGGCCCGGTCCAGCGGGTGATCCGTCGCGCCGATGCGCACGAAACTGGCGATATTGGCAAATTTTCCGATCTCGGCGTTGGCGATGTCGCAGACACGGTCGCAATAGCTGTAGGCGCCAAAGCGGCTGTTGGCGACGCGGCTGCCATGCCCCACCTCGGTGTAGGCGCCAAAGTCACTCTCCGAGATAGCGCAGTCCGAATGGAAAACCGCCCCTTCGGCGGAGAGCCGTGACATGGGTCAGTGCCCCCCGCCCTTGATCAGGCGGCGGCGCAGGATACCGGACAGCCAGTCCATGAAGATCACCATGAGGACGATCAGCACGATGTAATAGCTGACCTCTTCCCAGTCCTTCTGGGTGATGATCGCCTGCGTCAGCATCAGGCCGATGCCGCCGCCGGTGATCGCGCCGATGATCGTGGCGGAACGGGTGTTGGATTCGAGGAAATACAGAACCTGGCTCAGCAGAACCGGGGTGATCTGCGGGATCACGCCAAAGCGGTAGCGCTGCAGCGGCTTGGCCCCGGTCGAGGAGACCCCTTCGATCTGTTTCTGATCGACGTTTTCCAGCGCCTCGGAGAACAGCTTGCCCAGCGAGCCCGTGTCGGTCAGCAGGATTGCCAGCGCGCCGGTCAGCGGGCCGGGCCCGAAAGCGCGGCTGAGCAGGATGGTGAAGATCAGCGCATCGACCCCCCGGACAAAGTCGAACACCCGGCGCACCAACTGCCGCACCACGACGACCGGGGTAAAGTTCCGGGCCGCGAGAAAGGCCAGCGGCAGGGCAACCAGGGCCGCGCCCATCGTGCCCAGAAAGGCCATCAGGATCGTTTCGCCAATGGCCCAGGCCACCTTGCCGTGGTGCCACAGCGGGTTGGCCCAGAAATCTTGCCAGGCCCCGGCGATGTTGGATCGGTCGGCGTCGATCTGCGGACCGAATAGCAGCGTCCAGACCGGCTTGCCGTGATAGGGGCTGTCCAGCGTGAACCAGAACAGCTCCCAGCCAAAGAAATAGCGAAAGACCTCTGTCTTGGAGCGGGTCATGGTCAGGCGCCCGGCCTCCGTCCGGATGTCCAGCCGCGTCCGCGAATAGCTGATCCACTCGGGCAACGCGTCCTCGGGGATGTTGATGGAAACGGAGGGATCGAGTTTCGCGGTGATGTCCCCGAACTCCGGGTGACGATAGACCGCCGTCTGGTCCGGCAGGAACAGGACGCTATGCCCCCTGGGCAGGTCGATGGTCACGGTCTCGCCGTCGATGGCGACCCAGTCGGGGCTTTGCCCTTCGGGCCAGGTCGCGGGCCGTTCGCCCTCCTTGGCAATCGTGACCTCGCCCGACCGGTTCGCGCGGGTGACATGGGTCTTGTAGCTGTAGGTATCGCGGATCAGCGTCATCGCGTTGTCCAGCCGCGCGCGCTCGGCCAGGCCCATGACGTCGAAGGCAAAGAAGATATAGGTCAGGTACAGCAGGATCACCGCGGGCACGGCGACCGAGATCAGGCGCTTGCGCTTGAACAGGGCCTGTGCCGCCTCCTGGCGGTCGATCATCGAAAGGCTGGCGTCGGTCATTGTTTCGCCCCTTCGCTCAGGCGGTTGCGCAGGCTGGACGATAGCTGGTCCACCACGACAATGGTGACAAAGAGCAGGATGAAGATCGCCGCCGCCTCGTCAAAGCGGCCCGGCCCCCAGGCCATAGAATTGCGCAGCTCGTAGCCGATGCCGCCCGCGCCGACAAAGCCCAGGATCGCCGAGGCGCGGATGTTGATCTCGAACCGCAGCAGGCCGTAGCTGAGATAGTTGGGCGCCACCTGCGGCATGACCCCCAGCAGCATCTTCTGGCTCCAGGTGGCGCCGACAGAGGTCAGCCCGTCCACGGGTTTCAGGTCTGCGTTCTCGTTCACCTCGGAATAGAGCTTTCCCAGGGCGCCCGCAGTGTGCAGCGCGATGGCGATCATTGCCGGGATCGGGCCGCCGCCCAGCATGTAGATCAGCACCAGCGCCACCACGATTTCGGGCAGCGCGCGGGTCACGTCCATGATGCGGCGGAACAGCGGGATCAGCACCGGCCAGCGCGCCATGCCACGCGTGGACAAGAGCGACAGCACCAGCCCCAGCGCGGCGCCCAGCAGCGTTGCCACAGCAGCGATGTTCAGCGTCTCGATCAGGTCGGGCAGGTATTTCCACAGCAGGCCCGCCAAGTCGGCGCGCTTTTCCCAGGCCTCGCCCACCACGTCGGCGGGAAAGTCGAAGATCCGGTGGATACCGTCGAAGAACCCCCCGGCATTGCGGTCATTCGCGACACGAAAGCCGGAAACCAGCAGGACAACGAAGACCAATATGGCAATCCCGCTGTACAGCCGTTTCTGGCGCACCATCGCCATGTAACTGTCCTGCGTCGCGGCAAGCGGCGCACCGCCCTGCGTCATGTCTGTCATCTGCCCTGCCTTCATGTGGGAACCCCGCCCGGGAAAGGGGGCGGGGTCCTGTGCCTTTGTCAGATCGAAAGGGCGATCAGCCGTCGATCTTCTTCTTGCGGACCTCGATGATGGTCTCATAGGCCTCGTGGGTGATCGGGAAGAAACCGGCGGTTTCACCGAAAGCCACGTTGTAGGCGCATTCCTGGTCTTTCTCGTAGAGACCCAGGACCAGGGCGGTGACCTTTTCCTTGACCTCGGCGGGCAGAGCTTCGCGGATGGTCACGGGGCCTTCCGGGATCGGCTTGGACTGCCAGATCTGGACCAGCTCGTTCATGTCGACCAGGCCGTTGTCCACGGCGCGGCGCAGCGCGCCCGAGTTGTAGCCGTCTTCCCAGTTGCCCAGGCCGTCGGCCCAGGTCACGCCGGCGTCGATGTCGCCGTTGTAGACCGCGACGATGGTCTGCTCGTGGCCGCCGGTGAATTTGACCTCGCCGAAGAAGTCACCCGACTCCATCGTGACGTCGTACTGGGCGGGGATTTCGACGGAGGGGATCAGGTAGCCCGAGGTCGAGTTCGGGTCGCCAAAGCCGAAGACCTTGCCTTCGAGACCCTCGACCGAGGTGATGCCGCTGTCCTTGCGGGCAAAACCGATCGAGTGGTAGCTGTACGATCCGTCCAGGTTGGTCTTGACGGCGATCGGCTCACCGGCCGACGGATCCTGCAGGTGCAGGGCGGCGTAGGAGGAGGCGCCGAACCATGCCAGGTCCAGCGTGCCGCCCAGGAAGCCCTGGATCACGCCGTTGTAGTCGGCGGGCGTGAACAGCTTGACCTCGACGTTCAGCTCTTCGGCGATGTAGTCGGCGAAACACTGGTAGTTGTTCAGACGGCTCTGGACGTTGTCGCCGCCCAGGATGCCGATGCGGAATTCAGTGATGTCCTGTGCCATTGCCGGTGCGGCCAGGGCGGTGGTTGCTGCAAGAGCTGCAAGGAGCTTTTTCATCGTCTTCCTCTTTTGTTGAATGGCCCCTGCCAACCACTGACCGGGGGGATGAAAACCTGTGGGGGCTCAGGCGGTGACGGCGTGTCGCGCCTCCGCCAGAGCGTTGATGTCGGTAGAGGTCGCCGCCTCGGAAAACTCGGCCCCGGCGCCGTAGATGTCGCGCGCGACACCCGTGGTCAGCTGATCCGGCGTGCCGTCAAAGACGACGCGGCCCCGGCGCATGCCGATCACCCGGTCGCAATAGCGCCGCGCGGTATCCAGCGTGTGCAGGTTGGCGATGACCATGCGGCCGTCTTCCTCGTGGATGCGGCGCAGCGCATCCATGACGATCTGGGCGTTCATCGGGTCGAGCGAGGCGATGGGTTCGTCCGCCAGGATGATTTGCGGGTCCTGCATCAGGGCCCGGGCGATGGCGACACGCTGTTGCTGGCCGCCGGACAGGGCCTCGGCCCGTTTCGGCGCGTGATCGGCGATGCCCAGACGGTCGAGGATCTCGATCGCCTTGTGGATGTCTTCGGTCGGGTAGAGGTTGAACAGCGTCGAAAATGTCGACCGCCGGTTCAGCGTCCCGTGCAGCACGTTCGACACCACGTCCATGCGCGGCACCAGGTTGAACTGCTGAAAGATCATGGCGCATTCGGATTGCCACTTGCGCCGGGCACTGCCGGTCAGCCGGGTCACGTCTCGGCCCTGAAAGGCGATTGTGCCCTCGCTTGCATCGGCAAGGCGGTTGATCATCCGCAGCAATGTCGACTTGCCGGCGCCCGAGGCCCCGATGACGCCGATCATCGCGGATTTGTCGATGGTAAAGCTGACGTTGTCCACGGCAGCATTGGCGCCAAAGCGCTTGGTCAACTGTTCGATGCGTAGCACGCAGCACCCCCTCGTGTCTGAGGGGGCGTGCTAAGGCGATGCCTTGTCCGTTCCGTGACGAATGCACAAAACTTTTGTGACGCCACCCGGATTACGCAGCGGCAGCATTGCGGCAGGGCATGTTAACCCACCATTGACCAGCCATGCATTTGTTTACAGGCGGCTATGCATGCAAATCTCTGGCGCTGCAGCGCAGCAAAACCTAGGTTGATGGCCAAGGGGGGAACCCGATCACTGCAACGAAGGGTCCTGATATGGCACATGTGCAAACCACCACCGCCCACGGCGGCAATTTCTTCACCGGCTTTTTCGAAGGCATCTTCAACTTCCTGGTCCGCATCTCCGAGGCCAACAGCCGCGTCAAGGAAATCGAACGCCTGAACAGCATGTCCGACGCACAGCTGGAAAAACTGGGTATCGAACGCACCGACATCGTGCGTCACGTCTTCCGCGACAGCTTTTACATCTGATCGCACAGACCGCAGGCGATCACCCGCCTGGTTTCTGATGACCGCCGCGCCCCAACCCGGGCGCGGCGTCATTATTTCGGGACGTTCAGTTGCCCGCCCGGCGCAACATCATCTCGTGCACCGCCGCCATGCCACGGTCGGCCATGTCCGAAACCTCGGCCGCATGCACCTGCAGCGCCGTGACGATCTCCGGCGCATGTGAGGTCTGGACCACGACAATCCCTTCTTGCGTGACCTCGATCTCGGTTTCGATCTCGTCCCGGCGCGCAAAGAAGATGTCCAGCGTCGGGCTCTGGATGAAGACCTGCGGATCGCGCCCTTCTTCGACCCGGGCAATCATCCCGGCGACGTGGCTGACCAGCACCTGCATCACCTCAGGATCGTCCGAAAAGGTCACGGTGCGAATCCCGTCGGGCAGGTTGTCCACCCGGCGCTCGATCTTGTCGAAATTGCGGAACATCACCGCCAGTTCGGCGCTTTCCTCCGGCGTTGCATCCAGCCCGCGCAGGCCCGGCATGTTGACCTCATCGTGTCCGGCGCCGCCCGCACCGTGATGCAGCCCCATACCGTGCCCCGCCATCTGCGCCGCGCCCTGCAGCGGCCAGGCCAGCAAGAGCAGCGCCACCATCCATCCCGTCCGTATCATCCTCGGCATCCTCCGCAATCGGCCACCGGCCCGTCCTGTGTCCATCCCAGCCCATTTTCCGAGCGCAGCCAAGCCCGACCGGTTCCGCAAAGCAGAAAAGGCCGCCCATAAGGGCGGCCTTTCGCGATCTTGCATGGCGGCGGACCCGCGGTCCGCGCGCACTCAGTTCTGAGCGTAGTATTCGATGACCAGGTTCGGTTCCATCACCACGGCGTAGGGCACGTCGCCCAGCTGCGGGGTGCGGACGAAGGTGGCCGTCATCTTCGAGTGGTCGGCCTCGATGTAGTCGGGCACGTCACGCTCGGGCAGTTGGGTCGCTTCCAGAAGCGCGGCCATCTGCTTGGATTTCTCGCGAACCTCGATCACGTCGCCTTCCTGGACGCGGTACGAGGGGATGTTCACGCGCTTGCCGTTCACCAGGACGTGGCCGTGGTTGACGAACTGGCGGGCAGCAAAGACGGTCGGCACGAACTTTGCGCGGTAGACGACAGCGTCCAGGCGACGCTCGAGCAGGCCGATGAGGTTTTCACCGGTGTCGCCCTTCACACGCTCGGCTTCGGCGTAGATGCGGCGGAACTGCTTTTCGGTCAGGTCGCCGTAATAGCCTTTGAGCTTCTGCTTGGCGCGAAGCTGCAGGCCGAAGTCGGACATTTTCTGCTTGCGGCGCTGACCGTGCTGGCCGGGGCCGTATTCGCGGCGGTTCACCGGCGACTTGGGGCGGCCCCAGATGTTTTCGCCCATGCGGCGGTCGATCTTGTACTTGGCAGTCGTGCGTTTGGTCACGGCTGATCTCCTTCGTCAGGTTTTCGAAGGGCGTTGTCCTCTCCCCGGATTTGGCCGGAGTGACAGGGATCCCCTTGCGAGGGCCACCAACACCAATGAGCGCGCGCTTATACAGGCTCCGGGGGGCGAGTCAAGCGCGCTGCCTGCCGGGTCCGAACAATTTGAACCAAAGGGGAACATTAACATTTGCTTTACACCTCGGGAGTCAAATGGGGCAAGACCACGGCACGGAGGCGGAAGTGGCGAAACCGGCAGCAGATGAACACGCGGCGCGCAACGCGCTGGACCATGCGGTAAAGACCCGCGATGCATCCGTGATGGACATGGTCCGGCGGTCGATCCAGCATCGTCAGGTCATGCTGGCCTTCCAGCCCGTGATGCAGGCCCAGACACAGGGGCGCGTCGCCTTTTACGAGGGGCTGATCCGCGTTCTCGACGAAACCGGGCGGATCATTCCCGCAACCGACTTCATCGACACGGTCGAGGATACCGAATACGGGCGGATGCTGGACTGTATCGCGCTGGAAAAGGGACTGGCCGAACTCGGCCGCGTGCCCGGCCTGCGCCTTTCCATCAACATGTCCGCACGCTCCATCGGCTACAAGAAATGGATGCGCACGCTCCATCGCGGCCTCGACCAGGATCCGACCATTGCTGAACGGCTGATCCTGGAGATCACGGAAAGCTCTGCCATGCTGGTGCCGGAACTGGTGGTCAGCTTCATGGATGACCTGCAGCGCCGCGGCATCTCCTTTGCCATCGACGATTTCGGTGCCGGCTACACCGCCCTGCGCCACTTCAAGGACTTCCGCTTTGACGTCCTCAAGATCGACGGCCAGTTCTGCCAGGGCATCGCCACGGATCCGGACAACCAGGTGCTTGTCGGTGCGATGGTGAAGATCGCCGAACAGTTCGACATGTTCACCGTCGCCGAGATGGTCGAATCGCATGAAGACGCCGACTGCCTGGCCGCGCTGGGGATCGACTGCCTCCAGGGATATCTCTTTGCCGCGCCCAGCGTGCGCCCGCCCTGGCGCCGCGAAGACGCCGCGCGCCGCGTCGGCTGACGCAACGGCACCTTTTCCCACTAACGTTGCGGCACATAAGGCATGGACAACCGGCCTCTCCGCCATGCATCTTCGGGCTGAGACACCCTGTCCGGTTCTTATGGTTCGCCACTTCGGCTATCTCCCTAGCCGACAAGCGAGGAAGAGAAGGACCCGCAACCGGTGGGGCCGCGTCTTGACCTGATGCACCCGCTTGCCTGGAGGACTACATATGACCAACGTCGTTATCGCAAGCGCTGCCCGGACGGCCGTCGGCAGCTTTGGCGGTTCCTTTGCCAACACCCCGGCACATGACCTGGGCGCAGCCGTCCTGGAAGCGCTGGTCGATCGCGCCGGCATCGCCAAGGAGGATGTTTCCGAAACCATCCTCGGCCAGGTGCTGACCGCGGCGCAGGGCCAGAACCCTGCCCGCCAGGCACATATCAACGCCGGCCTGCCCAAGGAATCGGCGGCCTGGGGCATCAACCAGGTCTGCGGCTCGGGCCTGCGTGCGGTTGCGCTGGGTGCACAGCATATCATGCTGGGCGATGCCTCGATCGTCTGCGCCGGTGGTCAGGAAAACATGACGCTGTCGCCCCATGCCGCGCACCTGCGTGCCGGTCACAAGATGGGCGACATGAAATACATCGATACGATGATCCGCGACGGCCTCTGGGATGCCTTCAACGGCTACCACATGGGCCAGACCGCCGAGAACGTGGCCGACCAGTGGCAGATCACCCGCGACATGCAGGATGAATTCGCCGTCGCCTCGCAGAACAAGGCAGAGGCCGCCCAGAAGGCCGGCAAGTTCGACGACGAGGTCGTGGCCTTCACCGTCAAGACCCGCAAGGGCGACATCGTGGTCGACAAGGACGAGTACATCCGCCACGGCGCCACCATCGAGGCCATGCAGAAGCTGCGCCCGGCCTTCACCAAGGACGGCTCGGTCACTGCGGCCAACGCAAGCGGCCTGAACGACGGCGCCGCCGGTGCCCTTCTGATGTCCGCCGACGAGGCCGAAAAGCGCGGCATCGAACCGCTGGCCCGCATCGCCTCCTACGCGACCGCCGGGCTCGACCCGTCGATCATGGGCGTGGGCCCGATTCACGCCTCGCGCAAGGCGCTGGAAAAGGCCGGCTGGAAGGTCGAGGACCTGGACCTGGTCGAGGCCAACGAAGCCTTTGCCGCGCAGGCCTGCGCGGTGAACAAGGACATGGGCTGGGATCCGGCCATCGTGAACGTGAACGGCGGCGCCATCGCCATCGGTCACCCGATCGGCGCCTCCGGCGCGCGCGTCCTGAACACGCTGCTGTTCGAGATGAAGCGCCGCAACGCCAAGAAAGGCCTCGCCACGCTCTGCATCGGCGGCGGCATGGGCGTCGCGCTCTGCGTGGAGCGTCCGTAACCCAGCGGTACACGGCATATCGGGGGCGCCAATGGCGCCCCCTTTTTTGTGGGGAGGGTTCGGGCACATCCCGGGCCGGACAAGAGGTCGCGCCAAACGACCCGAAAAGCCGAGTAACATTGTTGCTCATCGAAAAATCTCACGGTAACAAAGTTACCAGACACGGACAGAGAACTGGAGGAACCCCAATGGCACGTGTAGCACTCGTCACCGGCGGCAGCCGCGGCATCGGCGAAGCCATTTCCAAGGCCCTGAAGGCCGAAGGCTACGAGGTCGCAGCGACCTATGCCGGCAACGACGAGAAGGCCGCCGCCTTCACCGAGGCCACCGGCATCAAGACCTACAAGTGGAACGTGGCCGACTACGAGGCCTCGAAAGCCGGGCTGGCACAGGTCGAGGCCGATCTTGGCCCCATCGACGTGGTCGTGGCCAATGCCGGCATCACGCGCGACGCGGCCTTCCACAAGATGACCCCCGAGATGTGGAACGAGGTGATCGACACCAACCTCACCGGCGTCTTCAACACCGTGCACCCGATCTGGCCGGGCATGCGCGATCGCGGCTTTGGCCGGATCATCGTGATCTCCTCGATCAACGGCCAGAAGGGCCAGATGGGCCAGGTCAACTATGCCGCCACCAAGGCGGGCGACCTCGGCATCATCAAGTCGCTGGCCCAGGAAGGCGCGCGCAAGGGCATCACCGCCAACGCGATCTGCCCGGGCTATATCGCGACCGAAATGGTCATGGCCGTGCCGGAAAAGGTGCGTGAAAGCATCATCGCGCAAATCCCCGCCGGCCGCCTGGGCGAGCCCGAGGAAATCGCGCGCTGCGTGACCTTCCTGGCCTCCGACGACGCGGGTTTCATCAACGGCTCGACCATCTCGGCCAACGGCGCCCAGTTCTTCGTCTGAGCGCACCGCCAAGGGACGGCGGGTGGGGCGAGGTTCCGTCCAAAGGACGGGACAAGCGTCACCCACCGGCCCGTACGCACAGGAAAAGCGCCCGCAGCGGGCGCTTTTTTCATTGGTGCAGGGTTTTCGGTGCTAGCATTGGTCATTGATTTCGAAAGCGACACCGATGACCTCTCCCTGGGCCGCGCTCGCGGTATTGTTCACCGCTCGGCTGGCGATGGCCTTTCAGTACCAGGTCGTCGGATCGCTGGGCCCGATGTTGATGGAACGCCACGGAACCGACCTTGCGGATCTCGGCATCCTGATTTCCCTCTATCTCCTGCCCGGCCTCGTTTTCGCCCTCCCCGGCGGCGGTATCGCCCAACGCCTGGGTGACCGGCGCGTGGTCGCCGGCGGACTGGTCGTCATGGTCCTTGGCGGGCTGATCATGTGGCAGGGCCAAAGCTGGTCGCTCCAGATCCTCGGGCGTCTCCTCGCAGGGACCGGAGGTGTCCTGCTGAACGTCATCATGACCAAGATGGTGGCCGACTGGTTTGCAGGTCGAAATCTCGCCACCGCGATGGGCATTTTCGTCAACTCCTGGCCCGCGGGGATCGCGCTGGCCCTGCTGGTGCTGCCCCTGATCGCCCAGGCCGGTGGCCTGAACACGGCTCTTGCCACCTCGATGGCCTTCTGCATCGGGGGCTTGGTTCTGATGACGGTTGTCTATCGCGACCCGCCTGCACCCCTTGCCGGAAGCGCGCCTACCGGACGCTGGCCCCGGAACGGCGCCTTAACCGGCATCGTGATCGCGGGCTGTGTCTGGGGCCTCTACAATGGCGCGCTGGCGATGGTCTTTGCCTTTGGCCCCGCGTTGCTGGTGGAACGCGGCGTCACCCTGACAGTGGCCAGCGGAACCAGCTCGCTGGTCCTCTGGCTGGCCGTGCTCTCGGTCCCGGCCGGCGGCCTCATCGGCGACCGGATAGGACGCCCCAACGCCGTTCTCCTTGTCGGACTGGCCGGATTCGCGGCGACCTTTGCCCTTGCTCTCGCCGCACCTTCGCTGCCTGTCTTCATCCTCATGGGGCTAGCCTGCGGTTTGCCGGCCGGACCCATCATGGCCCTCCCCGGCCGCGTCCTGCAGCCCGAAAGCCGCGCACTGGGCATGGGGATCTTCTTTACGCTGTACTATTTCTGGATGGCGGTCATGCCGGCCCTGTCCGGCGCCCTGTCGGAACAGGTCGGCAGTGCGGCGGCGGCATTCTGGCTGGGCATTCTCCTGCTGGCCCTCGCGGCTCTGGGCACGCTGGGGCTCATGCGGTCCAGCGCGCGGATCGAATAACGCGGGCCAAGACAAAACGCCCCCGGAGCCTTGCGGTTCGGGGGCGTTTCTCTTCGCGCGTCCAGACCGGCGGGAGCGGGGAGACTCACGACCTGCGGTCAGCGGCGACGGGCGAAAACACTTTTCCAGAGGCGGGACACAAGCCGGCCCCGTGCGGCATGGGCAGCGCGGATGGCGTCACGATGGCGGGCATCACTGGCGGCTTCGAGCATGTCGGACCTCTTTGAACAAGCATTCCTTGATGATCCCAACCTAGGCAGTCGCAAGAAAAGCGGCAAACGAGACTTCTCAGGCGCTCAGTCAAGATATACTTATGTGATCATGTCTGACCGCCTACCTCCTCTCACCGCTCTGCGCGCCTTCGACGCCGCCGCCCGTCACATGTCCTTTGCCAAGGCAGCCGAGGAACTGAACGTCACGCCCGCCGCCCTGTCCTTCCAGATCAAGAACCTCGAGGAGCATCTGGGCGCGCCGGTGTTTCGCCGCCTCAACCGCGCGGTTGAGCTGACCGAGGCCGGGCGCCTCCTGGCACCAGGAGCCTCCGAGGGATTTGAGCGGCTGATCACCGCCTGGCGGGCAACGCGACGCCTGCAGGACACAGGCAAGCTGACGGTCACCGCCGGCCCCGCTTTCACCGCCAAATGCCTGGCCCCCCGGCTCTACGATTTTGCCCAGGCCCACCCGGACATCGAACTGCGCTTTGTCGCCGGCTTGCGCATGATGGATTTCGACCGGGATGAGATCGACGTGGCCATCCGCTACGGCTATGGCACGGACGAGGGCCTGTTCAGCGAACACCTCCTGGACGAAGGCGTGACGCCACTGATGCGCCCCGACCTTGCGGCGCTCTATCCCACGCCGGACAGCCTGCTGGATGCCCCTCTGCTGCAGGATGCCTCGCATGACTTCATGGACCCGCCCGCTGGTTGGCCCGAATGGTTCAACGCCTGCGGCATGACGGACTGTCCCACCCCGACCGCACGATTCTCGCAGGCCGATCACGCGCTGGACGCGACCCTGGCGGGCGGTGGCGTTGTCCTGTCACGCACATCGCTGGCACAGAGGTTGCTGGCTTCGGGACAGTTGGTCGCGCCTTTCGACATCGCCCTGACAACAGCCGCGCGATTCCGGTTTCTCTGCGCCAAGGGTACGGAGACACGTCCACAGATCGCCGCGTTCCGCGAGTGGCTGTTTGCGGAGATCAGGGCATTGCCCACCGGGCTTGAGGGCAAGACGCTGGTCTCTGTCGATGACCTGGCCCGGGCCTGAGCAAGGCACCGGGACAGGCCTGAAATGAACCGTGCTACATCACGTTCTGCGGCGAGAGCCGCGCGATTTCTTCCTTGATCCTCAGCTTCTGTTTCTTCAGGTCCGCGATGCGCAGGTCATCGGTCCCGGGGGCGCGCTGCGCCTCCTCCACGGCTTCCGACAAGGCGTGATGCTTCCTTTTCAGTTCCTGCAAGTGCGAACTCAAGCTCATGGGATCCTCCTTTCAGATGATGAGACTCTCAGTGCAGCACAGAATTTCCCGCAAGTCACGCTGCGGCTGCAAAATGGCTTCGCAAAAATGTAACATGGATACAGGTCAAATTCGGCCTGCCGGGAATTCCAGCGGCGCTGCCTGTATCATGATCGCCTCGAAACGGGCGGTATAACGGTTCCCCGGCTCCTCGTGGCGGTCGCCGGCATGAATCACCGCACCGGCGTGAAAACGGAAAGGCGCGCGCCCCTCCTTGCGTCCGCGCAGCAGGATCAGGCGCGGCGGACGGCCTTCGCGCGGCAGCAAGGGCAAGAGTTCCAGCGCCCCCAGCCTGCCCTGCATGGCCACGATCAGGTCCGGCAGGCGTTCGGCGCGCTGGATGAAGGTTGCATAGCCGCGCGGTTTCAGCCGCCGGGCGGCACAGGCGACCCAGTCGGCCAGTGGTGTCTCCCCTGCAAGGGCGATTTCCCGCCCGCTTTCATCGGCGCTGATCCGCTTGCCGGCCTCGAAATAGGGCGGATTGGCAAAAACGTGGTCAAAGCTCTGCGCCTTCAGCTCTGGCGGCGGATCGGACAGGTTGCCGGTCCAGATCTCGCCCTGCAGCCCGTTGTGCGCCAGGTTTTGGCGCGCCAGGTCGGCATAGCCCGGCTGCAGTTCCAGGCCACTCAGCCGCAGCCCCGGCACGCGCGCGCCAAGGCAGCACAGGCCCGGCCCCGCCCCACAGCCCAGTTCCAGCACGCTTTGCCCCGGCCGGGCCGCGACCGCGGCTGCCAACACCACCGGATCGGTTCCGGCACGGTATCCATCCTTTGGTTGCAGCAGGCGCACCCTGCCGCCCAGCATCGCGTCCTCGGTCAGCGCGTCGGGGGCAAAGGGCTCAGCCCTCAAAGTTCACCCCGGCGTCGCGCAGCAGGCGCCGGGCCTGCTCGATCTGGTCCGCGCGCACCATCAATCGCCGCGGCAGAATGCCTATGGATCCTTCGAGAACGCTCATGTTTACGTCCAGTTCAAAGCTGTCTATACCCTCCCCGTTCAGAAGGGTCCGGACCAGCGGGATCAATGTGATGTCGTTTGTGCGCAAGAGCTCTTCCATGTCGGGGATGTAAGGACAAGGCGCACGATTTGTCGAGCCTTGCACGGGAGTTTGATGAGCTTGGACGACGCCACTCAAAAGCCGCATGAACGTCTCGCCGCGCTGCTGGCCGGGGATCTTGACGAGGTCAACGCCCTGATCCGTGCGCGCATGGCGTCGAAACATGCGCCACGCATCCCCGAGGTGACGGCCCACCTGGTCGAGGCCGGGGGCAAGCGGCTGCGCCCGCTGCTGACGCTGGCGACGGCACGGATGTGCGGCTATGACGGCCCCTACCACGTCTACCTGGCCGCGACGGTGGAGTTCATCCATACCGCAACCCTGCTGCATGACGACGTGGTGGACGAAAGCAAAAAACGGCGCGGGCGACCCACGGCGAACCTGCTCTGGGACAACAAGTCCAGCGTGCTGGTGGGTGATTACCTCTTCGCACGCTCGTTCCAGTTGATGACGGAAACCGGCAATCTGCGGGTGCTGCGCATCCTGAGCGACGCGGCGGCGACCATCGCCGAGGGCGAGGTGCTGCAGCTGACGGCGGCGCAGGATCTGTCGACGACAGAGGCGATCTACCTGCAGGTGGTGCGCGGCAAGACGGCAGCGCTGTTCTCGGCAGCGACCGAGGTCGGCGGCGTGATCGCCGGACGACCCGAGGAAGAGGTCAAGGCGCTGTTCGACTATGGCGACGCGCTGGGGATCGCCTTTCAGATTGTGGACGACCTGCTGGACTACTGGGGCTCGGACGCGACGGGCAAGAACGTCGGCGACGACTTCCGCGAGCGCAAGCTGACCCTGCCGCTGATCAAGGCCTTTGCCTCGGCAGATGACGAGGAAAAGGCGTTCTGGAAGCGGGTGATCGAAAAGGGCGACCAGCGTGACGGCGACCTTGAACATGCCATCGCCCTGCTGAACAAACACGGCGCACTGGAGGCGACCCGGCAAGAGGCGCTGGCCTGGGCCGCACGCGCCAAGGCCGCTATGGAAAGCCTGCCGCAAAGCGAGCTGCGCGACCTGCTGATCGACCTCAACGACTACGTGGTGAGCCGCGTGAACTGAGGAGGATGGGTGACATCACCCATCCGACACTGCCCCTCCAACGGAACACTCAGCGCAATGTCGCGGGCCGCACCCACCAATCTGGACGGGCGGAAGAGAGGGTGGTGGCAGCACCGTCCGCCGCGGCGCGCGTGTCGAACAGCGCGAAGCAGGTCGCGCCAGAGCCGGACATGCGGGCGAGGCGAGCGCCCTCCAGCGCCGCCATCGCGTCCAGAACCTCGGCGATGACGGGTTTCACCATGATGGCAGGCGGCTGCAGGTCGTTGCGCTGACGGGCGATCCAGTCCAGCGCCATCAATGGCACGTCAGTCTCTGCCATAGACGTCATCGGCGCATTGTCCCTGCGCCCCAGAACGCGAAAGACCGCTGGCGTGGAGACCTCGACCCCGGGGTTCACCAACACCGCGTGAAACGGCGCCATGTCGAGCGGCCGCACCTCTTCGCCAATGCCCTGCATGCGCGCCGCATGGGCCAGCATGCAAACCGGCACATCCGCCCCCAGATCCGGCAGATGCACGCCGGATGGACGACCGAAAAGCTGCTCCATGCCCCGCAGGACTGCCGCCGCATCGGAGGACCCGCCACCGATGCCCGCAGCGGCGGGCAGGTGCTTGTCCAGGATGATGGCAACGGGTTCGCCAAATGCCTCTGCCGCCTTCCAGCAGAGGTTCCACGCATCGTCAGGCACACCCGCCGCCATCGGCCCGGTCACGCGCAGTGACATCTCACTTGCGCGCGCGACGGTTACGCGATCCCCGACATCCGCGAACATCACCAAACTGTCGAGCAGGTGATAGCCGTCGGCGCGCTGGCCGGTGACGTGCAGGGTCAGGTTGATCTTGGCGGGGGCAAAGGCCTCAATTGCCTGCACTGTCATCGGCAAGTGTCAGCGGCGGCGCGCCCTCTTCTTCAAGCACCTGGTCCAGCCCGACCTCGATCTTGCGCTTGATGCGCTCGGGGTCGGCCTCGGCGGCGGCATCTTCCCAGTCGACGAAGGACAGCGCGCGTTTCCACATGAACTCTGCCTCGCGCTGACGCCCCACCGCCCAGTAGACATCGCCAAGGTGGTCGTTCACCACCGGGTCGATCGGCATCAGCTCGGCGGCACGTTCCATGTGCGGCACGGCCTCTTCGTAGCGGCCCAGCCGGTACAGCACCCAGCCCAGGCTGTCGACGATGTAGCCGGCGTTGGGCCGCGCCTCGACCGCGCGTTCGATCATGTCGAGCGCCTCGTCCAGCTTGACCTGTTTTTCCACCAGCGAATAGCCGAGGTAGTTCAGCACCTGCGGCTGTTCCGGGTTCAGGTCCAGCGCCTTGCGGAAATCGGCCTCGGCCTCGGCCCACTTGTCCTGGCGCTCGTAGGAAATGGCACGGGCGTAGAACAGGAACCAGTGTCGTTCGCCAACCTCGGCGACCTTGGACAGCCCCTCGGTATAGGCGCTGACCGCCTCGTCATAGCGTTCATCCTGGCGCAGGTAGTCGCCCAGCGTGGAATGCACCACTGCCATCGACCCGTGGGACTGTGCCAGGTCTTCCAGCACGCCGATAGCCGCATCCATGTCACCGCTTGCGCGCAGCGCCTCGGCGCGGCCCAGTTCGGCGGCATGATAGGCGTCGTTGTCCTGCGGCACCTTGGCATAGGTGTCGATGGCCTGGTCGTATTGGCCGATCTTGGACAATACCTCTGCCGACAGCAGGATCGCGTCGACATGATCGTTGCGCAGGTATTCAGCCATCTGCGCATAGAGCAGCGTCAGGTCCTCGTTGTTCTCGGAGGCAAGCGCACCGGCCACGGTGTAGAACACCTCGGCGATGCCATCGCGCGGCGACCGCACATGGGTGAAGGGCACGGTTTCACCGCCCTCAAGGCGGGTGCGCAGATCCTCAAGCCCCGGGTCCAGGCTGCTGCCGAAAGAGTCGTTCAGCAGCTGGACGGCGTCTGCATTGCGGTCAAGCTGGCTGAGGATCTCGGCATGGGCCATGACGCCGCGGCGGGTCGACCCCATGCCCGAGCTCTGGTTGCCCCCAAGGATCAGCTCGGCGCCCTCGTAGTCCCCCACGGAAGCCAATGCAAAAGCCTTGTGATAGGCGGCGAAGGGCGCCAGCCCCTGGATGCCCGCGACCTCGTCGAACGTGACAAGGGCGCTGGTCATGTCGCCTTCGCCCAGCTGGGACCAGGCCTTGACCAGGCCGTCGGCCAGCGGGCCAAGGCCGCGCTTGTCGTCGATGGCCTTGATGATCGCGCCATAGGCCTCGCCCCGCGCATCACGGGCCACAAGCGCCATCTGGGCGATCTGGCTGGAATACCCATCCTGCGCAAGACGTTCCGCATAGCTTCCGGCGCGGTCGACCTCGCCCAGCGAGATATTGGCCAGAACCGCGCGTTCCAGCAGCTCGGGACGGCCCGGATCGCGGGCCAGCGCCTTGCCGTAGTAATGCGCGGCGGCCTTGAAGTCGCCCAGGAAACTGGCCTGGCGCGCGGCCAAATAATCGCCCGCAAACCCCTGCGCCGTTGCGAGCGAAGGCAGCACAAGCGCCGTCGCCAACAAGGCCGCGCGCACCGTCTGTGTCCAAGCTGTCAAGATGCCGGTCTCCTCAGTCGCCATTTCGCCAAAGCCTAGAGCGGTTGAGCAGGCAAGGCAATCGCGACAGGCCGCAGAAGCGGGCCTGTGCTTCACCTCATTGTGAGTCCGCGCTCAACAAGCAGGCAGCGCGCCGGGAATTGCTTGTGGTTGAAAACTTCTCACTTTGGTGAAAATTTGGGCGCAACTGGAATTGGGGCGCTCATGATGCACAAACTGCGATCACTCGGACCCGCCGTCGCAAGCGTCTCGCCGGTCGAGGCCCTGCGCGCCGGGGTCGGGGCCATTGTCGGGCTTGGATTGGCCGGTCTGTTCCTGCTGTCACCTGCGATGGACCCGGACTTGGGCCTTTACCTGATCGCGCCGTTCGGGGCGACATCGGTGCTGCTTTTCGCGGTGCCCAACAGCCCCTTGGCACAGCCCTGGTCGGCGGTGGTCGGCAACACCGTCGCGGCGCTGGTGGGGGTCGCCGTCTGCATGACCGTGGCCGACCCGACACTGCGGGTCGCGCTGGCCGTGGGCTTGGCGATCACGGCGACGATCCTGTGCCGCGCCGTGCATCCACCTGCAGGCGCCGTGGCGATGACGGCCGCAATGAGCCCCGCCGCGATCCAGGAACTCGGGTTCCGGTTTGCGCTGACCCCGGTCGCCGCCGGCACCATCGTGCTGGTGGCTCTGGCCGCGATCTATGCCCGGCTGACCGGCCGCCACTACCCGTTTCGGCAATTCGAAACCGGTGGCGAGGCGGCGCCCGGATCGCGCATGCGGCTGGATCTCAGCGAGGACGAACTGGTCGAACTGCTCGGCCGCTATCGCCAGTCGTTCAACATGGGGGTCGAAGACCTGGCGCAGTTGATCGGTGCGGCGGAACTGCAGGCGGCCTCGCATACCGCCAGTGCCGAGACCGCCGCGGACATCATGTCGGACAAACTGATCACCGTCCGGTCCGACACCGGCCTGGGCGAGGTGGCGGATCTGTTTCGCAAGCACCGCTTCACCTCGCTGCCGGTGGTCACGGATGAGGGCAGATTCCTGGGCGTGATCTTTCAAATGCACCTGATCGACCGGACGAGGCGGGACGCGCTGCGCCTGGATCGCGGGTTCGCAGCCGCCTTTCGGCGGCTGGTGGACCGCGAGCGGGGCATGCCGGTACGGGCCGAAGAAATCATGGAGGTGGCCGGCCCCCGCGCCACGACAGGCACCCCCATCGCCGCCTTGCTGCCGATGATGGCGGATGGCGCGGTCGATGCGGTGCCCGTGCTGGAATACGACCGTCTCGTCGGGATCGTGACCCGCACAGACCTGATCGCCACCCTTGCGCACAGGGCCCTGCGCAGCGCCTGACATCCCCCTGAATGCAAAACGGCCGGGGTCATCCAACCCCGGCCGCCGCAACGCATCATCGTGCCCCGTCACATGTTGGGATAGTTCGGTCCTTCGCCGCCCTGCGGCACCGTCCAGTTGATGTTCTGGCTGGGGTCCTTGATGTCGCAGGTCTTGCAGTGGACGCAGTTCTGGAAGTTGATGACGAAACGCGGGCCGCTTTCGTCCTCGACCACCTCGTAGACCCCAGCCGGGCAGTAGCGTTGTGCCGGTTCGGCGTATTTCGGCAGGTTGATCGAGGTCGGCACATGCGGGTCTTTCAGCTGCAGGTGCGCGGGCTGGCTTTCCTCGTGGTTGGTAAAGCTGAACGAGACGTTGGTCAGCCGGTCAAAGCTGAGCTTGCCGTCGGGCTTGGGATAGTCGATCGGTTCGAACTTGGCCGATATGCCAGTGGCCTCGGCGTCGGTCTTGCCGTGGCCCAGCGTGCCGAAGAAGGAAAAGCCCAGCGTGTTGTTCGTCCACATGTCCAGCCCCCCCAGCGTGAGGCTGGCCGTGAGACCGTATTTCGACCACATCGGCTTGACGTTGCGAACCATCTTGAGGTCCTTGCCGATGGCGCCCTCGCGGACCTCGGTCTCGTAGTCCGACAGCTCGTCGCTGGACCGGCCATCCTGCAGCGCGGCAAAGGCCGCCTCTGCCGCCGCCTTGCCCGAGAGCATGGCGTTGTGGTTGCCCTTGATGCGCGGCACGTTGACCATGCCAACCGAACAGCCCAGCAGCGCCACGCCCGGCGCCACCATCTTGGGCATCGACTGGTAGCCGCCTTCGCTGATCGCACGGGCACCGTAAGCGACGCGCTTGCCGCCCTCCAGCAGCTCGGCCACCATCGGGTGGTGCTTGAAGCGCTGGAATTCCATGTAGGGGTACAGGTAGGGGTTCTCGTAGTTCAGGTGCACGACGAAGCCGACGTAGACCTGGTTGTTCTCAAGGTGGTAGATGAACGACCCGCCCCCGGCGTTCGAGCCCAGCGGCCAGCCCATCGTGTGCGTCACGCGCCCCTCGTGGTGCTTGGCCGGTTCGATCTCCCAGATCTCCTTCATGCCAAGGCCGAATTTCTGCGGCTCCTTGCCGGCAGAAAGGTCGTATTTCTCGATCACTTCCTTGGACAGCGAGCCGCGCACGCCCTCACCCAGGAAGACGTATTTGCCCAATAGTTCCATGCCCGGCTCATAGCTGGGACCCGGCGTGCCGTCGGGATTCTTGCCGAATTCACCGGCCACGACGCCGCGCACCTCGCCGTTTTCGCCGTAGACCAGTTCGGAACAGGCCATGCCCGGGAAGATCTCGACGCCCATCTCCTCGGCATGTTCGGCCATCCAGCGGCAGACATTGCCCATCGAAACGATGTAGTTGCCGTGGTTGTTCATCAGCGGCGGCATCGGCCAGTTGGGGATGCGCAGCTTGCCCGCCTCGCCCAGCATGTAGAAGTTGTCCTCGGTCACCGGCACGTTCAGCGGGGCGCCCTTGTCCTTCCAGCCGGGGATCAGCGCGTCCAGGCCGCAGGGGTCCAGCACCGCCCCCGAAAGGATATGCGCCCCGACCTCCGATCCCTTTTCCAGCAGAACGACCTGCAGATCGGCGTCAAGCTGTTTCAGCCGGATCGCGGCAGAGAGGCCTGCGGGGCCGCCGCCAACGATGACGACATCGTATTCCATGGATTCGCGCTGAAAGTCGGACATTCCGGCTCCTTCCCTTCGGGGGGCATTGAAATTTTCTTTCGCGACTGAGTAGCGCGGCAGTGCAGCACAGGTCAATCACGACACGGCGTTGCAAGGTCCTATTGCGACACTGCCGCGCGTTCCCCTGCCCCGTCCTGCAAGAAAAAAGCCGCCCGAAGGCGGCTTTTCCATCTGTCCGGTGCTGTCCCGGTCTCAGAAAACCGGCACGATCTCGATCTTGCCGCGATCCGGGCCGACCTTGAGCAACCGATAGGCATTGGTGCCGAAATACAGCGTGCCGTCCGGCGCCTCTGCCATCGCGGTGATCCATTCCGCGGGGCCGCCACGCAGCCGCTCTCCCTTGAGCAGCCCCTCGGGGCCGTCCTGGGCCACGGGCACGAACCGCAGGTCCACGCCCTTGGTCAGGATGTAGGTTTCTCCTTTGGCGTCGATGCCCGCGTAGTTGAAATAATCCTCGCCCAGGTCGATCAATGCGCCCGTCCCGTCCGGGGCCAGCATCATCGAATCCATGTTGGTGCGCAGGACCATCATCTTGTCCCCGGCCATCCGCACCGCCTTGGGGTAAGAAACGCGATAGGGCGTTTCGGACATCTCGAAAGCGCCGGTGCCGAAATCCACCGTCACCACGTTGCTGACATAGCCGTCGTGCAACTGCTTGAAGTCCGCCTTCTGCAGCTTGCTCAGGTCGTCCGGCTCGTCCGCCTTCTCCTCGGCGTCGGTCTTGGTGTAGTTGGTCAGAATCAGCGCCTTGTCCGCCCCCGGCGCCAGGGCGATCAGGTTGGACTTGATCTTGCCCATCGCCACCCGCGCCATCTGCTCTCCGGTGGCGGCGAACAGCAGGCTGACCGAATCGTCCTTGTAGTGCTGGTCGAGCACGGCAATGGCACCGGCGCGCGGATCATAAGCCATGTCGTCCACGTCCGAGACCTTCCAGGCAAAGGACATGTCGGCGGTCTTGTAGGCGGTCAGCGTGTCCGCATCGTCGCGAAAGAAGACCAGCTCGCCATCGACGCCATGCACGATCTGGCGCACCAGTTCGGACACATAGCGCCGGTCCGTCACCTCCAGCGTCTCGGCGGACAGGGCATAGACCGTCCGGTTGGTGCCGCCCACGAGGACGGTCTGACCATCGGGGGACACGCTGATCGTTTCGATGGACTGGGCCGGTGCGCATGTGGCAGCAATACCGGAAACCGCGGCAGCCGCGGCAAGGGAAATAAGGGAACGCATATCAAAATCTCGTTGCTAATAAGGTGCAGTCCACAGTACCCGCGCCGGTTCGAAAGTCAAACCCGCAGGCAGACCGGAAAAATCCCGCTGGTCTGACGGCCCGCTTGGCTTTACATCGGCGCAACGGGCGACGACACTCCTGAAACACTCGCTGAAGAGGCAGAGACGATCCGAAAATGGACAAGATCCTGATGACCCGCGCGGGTTACACCGCGCTCGAAACCGAATTGAAAAAGCTCAAGTCCGAGGAGCGGCCCGCCATCATCCAGGCGATCGCCGAGGCACGCGAACTGGGCGACCTCAAGGAAAACGCCGAATACCACTCGGCGCGCGAGAAGCAGGGATTCATCGAGGGCCGTATCAAGGAACTGGAAGGTGCCCTTGGCCTGGCCGAGGTGATCGACCCCAAGTCGCTCTCCGGCCCGATCAAGTTCGGCGCCACCGTGACCGTCGTCGACGAGGACACCGACGAGGAAAAGACCTGGCAGATCGTGGGAGAACACGAGGCCAGCGTCGAAAAGGGCCTGCTGAACATCAAGTCGCCCATCGCCCGTGCCATGATCGGCAAGGAAGAGGGCGACAGCGTCGAGGTTCGCACCCCGGGCGGCGCCAAGTCCTATGAAATCCTGAGCATCGCCTACAAGTAGGGCAGACACGCCATGAGCGACCCAAAGGACGCCCGCCCCACGCTGCCCGGCCTCTATGCCCGCGGCGCGGCCGAGGGCGTCACCGGAATCGAGATCGCCGCGGCGGTGATCTCGGTCATCTGGGTCGTGATCTCGGGCTGGTATTTCCTTGGCCTGCCCGAAAGCGAAGGCGGGCCACTGCGGTTCCTGCTGGCGCTCATGGTGATCGTCATGCCGGTGGCCCTGATCTGGGTGGCGGCGCTGGCGATCCGCGCCGCCCGCATCATGCGCAGCGAAAGCGCCCGCCTGCAGGCCGCCATCGACGCGATCCGGCAGGCCTATGTCGCCCAGGCGCAAAGCGGCAAGGGCCAGCCACCGCACCCGATGCTGGTCAAGCGGCTGGACGATATCGCCGGCGCGCAAAAGAACCTGGAATCAACGCTGGCGATGTTGGGCGGCATCCGCCAGGGCGGCCAGCCCGGCGCCCTGCCCGCCCCTGACGGCACCGAGGGCGACGACCAGCCCGCCCTGTCGCTCGGCACCCCGGCAGAGGCGCTTCAACCGCCCTTGCCCAATGCCGACTACATCCGTGCGCTGCACTTCCCGGAAACCGCCGAGGATGAGGAGGGCTTTGCCGCCCTGCGTCGGGCGCTCAAGGATCGTGGCACAGCCAAGCTGATCCAGGCGGCCCAGGACGTCCTGACCCTGATGAGCCAGGACGGCATCTACATGGACGACCTGCGCCCCGATCTTGCCCGCCCGGAAACCTGGCGCGCCTTTGCCCAGGGCGAACGCGGCCGCCCCATCGCCGCGCTGGGTGGCGTGCGCGACCGGTCCTCGCTAGCATTGGCAGCCGGACGAATGAAACAGGATCCGATCTTCCGCGATGCGGCGCATCACTTCCTGCGCCGCTTCGACACCAGCTTTTCCAGTTTCGAGCCCGGTGCCTCGGACGAGGAAATCTCGGCCTTCGCCATGACGCGCACGGCGCGCGCCTTCATGCTGCTGGGCCGGGTGGCGGGCACCTTCGACTAGAGGCCCGCGGCGCAAGCTTCTTCTCTCTCAGAATACTCCGGGGGCGTCGACCGCAGGGAGACGGGGGCAGCCCCCCGCCACGGGTCACAACCCGAAACTGCCGAAGGGGATATAGCGCACCGGGTCACCCGGCGCGATCTCTGCCGCCGCATCCGGCAGTTCCACCAGCCCCTCGGCCCAGCTCAACCCCGATATCCGACCCGAGCCTTCGGACTTGAACACCTCCACCCGGCCATCGCGCAGGCGGGCGCGCAGGTATTCGCGCCGTCCGGGTTTCTTTTTCTTGGCAAAGGCCGCCGGCACTATGTAGCCCGCCGGGTCGTCCCAACCGGCCCCGGCCAGCAGGCGCAACGCCGGGCGTGCAAAGACCAGGGAACAGACAAAGGCCGCCACCGGGTTGCCCGGCAGACCGAAGACCGGCTTGCCCTGCCACAGCCCCAGCGCCAGGGGGCGCCCCGGTTTCAGCGCGATGCGCCAAGCGGTCAGCGCCCCGGTCTCACGCAAGAGCGCCGAAACATGATCCTCGTCCCCTGCCGAGGCTCCACCAGATGTCAGGATCGCATCCACCTCTGCCCCGTCAAGACGCGCGCGCAGCGCCTCGCGGTCGTCCGGCACGTGGCCAAGATCGACAGGAGCATGGCCGAAACCTGCGATGAGCGACAGCAACATGGGCCGGTTTGCATCATAGATCTGGCCAGGGCCAGCGACCTCACCGGCGGGCACCACCTCGTCCCCGGTCGACAGGACACCGACGCGCAGAGGCGTGTAGACGGGCAGATCGGCCAGCCCCGTGGCCGCCGCCAGGGCAAGGTCCGCCGGGGTGAGCATCCGCCCCCGGGGCAGGATCTCGTCGCCCTCGCCCACGTCCTCACCCGCGCGGCGGGTGTTGGAACCGGGTTTGACCGGGCCGCGAAAGGCCACCGACGCGCCATCGGTCGCGCAATCCTCATCCAGCACCACCGTGTCCACGCCTTCGGGCAGGGCCGCGCCGGTCAGCACGCGGATGGCATGGCCGGGCGGCACTGCGCCGGTATAGGCAAGGCCGGCCGCGGCGCGTCCCTCGACCAGTGGCAGGGTGAACTCGGCCGCATCGCCGATGGTAGCGGCGGCGAAGCCATAGCCGTCCACGGCGGTGTTTGGCAGCGGCGGGTTGGCGCGCCGGGCCACTAGCGGCGCGGCCAGCACCCGACCTGCCGCCGACATTACGGGCACATCTTCGCGGGCGACGACCGGGTGCAGCCGGTCGCGCAACATGGCCAGCGCCTCGTCCACAGGGGTCCAGTCGACACCGGGCGGCAGGGCGAAACAATCGTTGTTCAGGGGGGGCGGTTTCAAACTCATGCGGCCAGGCTCACCATCAATTCACCCTCGGCGCCAAGCCCCAGGATCCAGCCCTCTTCGGGGGCTTCCACCGACAACATGGCCTGCAGGCGCTGCGGCGGCAGATCCGACAGCGCGCGGGCCAGCAGGCGGACCTGTACCGCGTCGCGGATGTCATCGGGGCCGGTTGCCCGACGCACGGCGTCATTGATCAGACCCGGCCATATCTCGACAAAGGCGACAGGCCGGTCGAGCGGCTCGAAGGGCCAGACGGATACCTGCCCGGCAAACCGCTGTCGCAGTCGCTCCAGCACCGGCAGCCCCATGATCACCTGCGACCCCACGGCTCCCGCGCCTGCCAGTTGCCAGCAGGTAAAGGTGCCCGTGCTCCGCTGTTCACAGGCCCGGCGGTCGGGAAAGGGATTGTCGTATTCGGCCTTGGTGCGCGGCAGGCCCGGAATGTCGCGTTTCAGCGCGTTGCCCCAGAACGGCCCCCGCCCCTGCAACAGTCGGCTGTTGATCTCGCCGGCGAGGTCGAAACGGTTGTTTTCGGTCGGCGCATCCTCGACCCGCGCGGCCAGCCAGCGCCAGACCGATAAAGCATCGGCCTGTCCCGTCAGCGCCTCGGCGTAACCCGTCGGGTAGCCAAAGGGAAAATCGAACCCGATGCACAGGCGCTCTCCCCGGGTCAGGGAGGTCTCTATGACATCGGCAAGCGTCTCTTCGGCCACTTGCCGGTTGCGTTGGTACACTGGCTGCGCCTCGCCCGCCGGGCCGGTCTCACCGATCCAGATCGCGTCCTTGCGGGGCCGTGGCCCGGCGTCGTTGCCGCCCGACCAGTCCACCATCAGAAAGCGGTCGAACCCCGTCATTCCGCCGCCCTTGCCAGGCCAACCTCCGCAAGGATGAAGTCCGCCACAGCCACGGTATCGTTCAGGTCAAAGACGGGTCTGTCCAGCGTCAGTGCCGTATCCGAGGCCACGGCGCGCACCGTGGAATCGTCATGGGCGATCAGCGGGTTGCCGGTCTCGGCCCGGTAGGCCTCGATCTTGGGATGGCGGTCGCGCTTGTAGCCCTCGACCAGCACCAGGTCCACCGGCGCCAGCCGCGCCAGCAGGTCGTCCAGCGTGGGCTCCCCGGCGCCGCGCAGCTCTATCATGTGTGCGACGCGGTTGCGCGAGGACAGGATCACCTCAGATGCGCCCGCGTGTCGGTGGCGATAACTGTCCTTGCCCGGGTGATCCACGTCGAACGTGTGATGCGCGTGTTTGACCGTGCTGACGGTCAGCCCGCGCTTGGTGATTTCCGTCACCAGCCGTTCCATCAACCCGGTTTTCCCCGCGTTCTTCCAGCCTGTCACCCCGTAGAGCCTCATAGCAGCGCCTCCGCCTGCGCCAGATCCTCCGGCGTGTTCACGTTGAAGAATGGATCGAAGGGCGTGGAGGGAAAGAGCGCCTCGCGCCCGCCGTGTTTCTCTGTCCAGAGCACGACCTTTTTCAGCCCGCCCTCCAGCGCCGCGCGCAGGTCGTCGCGCAGCGCCACCGGCCAGAGACCGAAGGTCGGGTGCCGGATCAGGCCCGAACGCGACTTGCTGCGGGTTTCGGCCTCGCCCTTTGTCGCGGCGAGGACCAGCGGATGATCCTGCCCCTCGCTGGCCAGCAAGAGGCGCGGGACCAGGTCGCAGGGAAAGAAAGGCGTATCGGCGGCAACGCTGACCAGCGTGTCCGCCCCCTGTTCGGCGGCCCAGTCCAGCCCGGCCAGAACCCCGGCCAGCGGGCCCGGAAAACCGTCGATGGAATCCGCCACCACCGGCAGGCCAGTCTCGGCAAAGCGCGCCGGATCGCCATTGGCATTCAGCGCCAGCGCTGCCACCTGCGGTGCAAGCCGGTCGATCACGCGGGACAACAGCGTCTGTCCACCGAGCGACAGCAGGGCCTTGTCCCCGCCGCCCATGCGCGAGGCCAGGCCGCCTGCAAGGATCACGCCAACGGGCTGTTTCATGCCTGCCCCGCGCTCTTGCGGCGATGCTTGCTGCTTTCCTCGGGCACCGCGTCCGGGTCCATGTCGCGCACCAGCCGCTCGGCACCGGACAGGCAGGTGAACCGTTTGCCGCGCATCCGCCCGATGCAGGTCAGACCCACCTGCCGCGCGATCTCTACCCCCCAGGCGGTAAAGCCGGACCGGGACGCCAGCACCGGGATACCCATAAGCGCCGTCTTGATCACCATCTCCGAGGTCAGCCGCCCGGTCGTGTACAGGATCTTGTCCTCCGCGCTGACGCCCTCGCGGAACATCCAGCCCGCGATCTTGTCCACCGCGTTGTGGCGGCCCACGTCCTCCATGTAGACCAGCGGACGGTCGCCCTGGCACAGGACCGTGCCGTGAATCGCCCCGGCCTCGAGGTACAACGAGGGCGTCGTGTTGATCTTGTGCGCCAGCGCGTAGAGCCACGAGGTCCGCACCTCTGTCGCCGGCAGGCGCACCTGTTCCAGCCCTTCCATCATGTCACCAAAGACGGTTCCCACGGCACAGCCGGAGGTCCGCGTCTTTTTCTGCATCTTTTCCTCGTAGGTGGTCTGCGAGGCGGTGCGCACGACGACGGTTTCCAGTTCCTCGTCGTAATCGACGCCGGTGATCTCTTCGCCGTCGGCCAGCATGCCCTGGTTGCGCAGGAACCCGATGGCCAGGTATTCGGGGTAATCCCCGATGGTCATGGCGGTGACGATTTCCTGCCGGTTGAGAAAGATCGTCAGGGGGCGTTCCTCGACCACCGACACCTCCACCTCGGCGCCGGTATGGTCCGTTCCGGTCACGGCACGGGTCAGGCGCGGTGCCCCCGGGTCGGGCGCGATCAGGTAGTCGGACGCGAGGTCATTATCCGGGTGGTCGGCAGGTGATTGCATCTGGCCTCTCCCCTGGGCTAGGGCGAAGTACGTTGGTGAGGGTGTAGTCATGGACGGCACAGATGTGATGTCAAGCTATTGGCGCGGGGTGCGAAATGCCCTGCCCTTCCTGTTCGTGGTCGGCCCCTTCGGAATGCTGTTCGGCGTTGTGGCGACGGATGCAGGGCTGAACATCTTTGAAACGCTGATGTTTTCCATCGTCGTCATCGCGGGCGCGGCACAGTTCACCGCCGTCCAGCTGATGCAGGACAATGCGCCAACCATCGTCGTGCTGGTTTCGGCGATGGCCGTGAACCTGCGGATGGCCATGTATTCCGCCTCGATCACGCCGCACCTGGGCCCCTTGCCGCTGTGGAAACGGATGTTCGTCGCCTATTTCCTGGTGGACCAAGTCTATGCGGCCTCGATCATCGATTACGAAGAACGACCGCAGCAGACACTGGCAGAGAAATTCGCCTTTTTCATGGGGGTCGCGACGCCGATCTGCCCGCCCTGGTACCTCTTCACCCTCGTGGGCGCCTGGGCCGGTGAGGCCGTTCCGCCCGAACTGGGCCTCGATTTCGTGCTGCCCATCGCCTTTATCGCGCTCTTCGCGCCCGCGCTGCGCACCGGCGCCCATCGCGCGGCGGCCCTGGTCGCAGCGCTCATGGCGCTGGCTTTCGCGTTCCTGCCCTACAACCTCGGCCTGATCGTCGGCGCACTCGCAGGAATGATGGCAGGCGCCGAAGTGGAACGCCGCGCCGGGTTGCAGGCAGACCGGAGGCCGGGCGCATGAAAGACCTCTGGATCGTCATCATCGGGATGGGCCTGGGCTCTTTCGCCCTGCGCTTCGTGTTTCTGGGGCTGGTCGGCGACAGGGCCATGCCGGATTGGCTCTTGCGGCACCTGCGCTATACCGCCGTGGCGGTCATGCCCGCGCTGGTGGCGCCTTTGGTGATCTGGCCCAGCGCGACAGGTGGCGAGATAGATCCCCTGCGGCTGGCCGCCGCCGCCGCTGCGCTGATTGTCGGGTATATCACGAAAAGCCTTTATGGCGCTGTCGGCGCGGGCGCCGCGGTCATGATCGCGGGCGCCTGGCTGCCGTTCTGACGGCCCGGATCAGGGCTGACCGGCCTGGGTCGTCTTGCCGGCCTCGAGCGCGGCAATCGCCGCGTCCTTGTCATCCGAATCGTTTTCGCGCAGCTCGCGACGGCTGACGTTCGGCAGTTTTTCGAAGCGGTTGGCCAGCTTCATCGGCGTCCAGATGCCGCCCAGCGATTCGAACCCGGGCAGCTGGCCCAGGGTGTCGGACACCGCGTTGGAACACAGGGCCGGCGCCGCCGCCCCCTTGGACTGGACCAGCTTGAGCGCGCGCTCCGCCACCGCACCGTCCACCGGACGGCGCAGCGCCAGCATCCGGTAGGTGCTGCGGGCATGGGCGCTTTCGAAGAACTGTTTGGCCTGCGGGGTGATCCCGTAAAGAACGTCTCCGATTTCAGGCACGTTCTGGAACCGGACAGAGCCGGCGGGATCGTAGATCACCCGCTGCGACGGGGCATTGATGAGCATGGAGGAATGCGCCCCGGACCCGGTCCGGTTGTTGATCATCGTGTAAAGGATGATCTCCGGCTCCCCCGGGTGACGGTAGGCGGCGGCTGCCGCCTGTTCCGGTGTCGAGTCGGGACCGGAAACGCTGCCTGCGCAACCAGCCACGAGAACCGAGGCACCAAGCCCCGCCATCGCCGCACGTCTGTTCATCATGTTACCCCACCCCGCCCCGAGGGGCGGTTCGTCCGATCAGGAATTGAAGATCGCCATGAAGATGACGATGCACAGGATCACGATGACCGTGCGGATGGTGAAATTGATGAACCCTTCAAAGGTCTTTTCCTGAACGGTGATGTCCATGCTTCCGTGCTTGTGCTCAGCCATGTCGATTTTCCTGCGGCCTGTCCCGTGTTTGCGTTCCGTGATGAGTTAGCGCAATTCCGCGCCCCTGTCACGCACCGCCGGGGGCCAGGATGTCGCGCCTGGCCCCCGGCGCACGCAGATGTGAGCCTTGTGCCCGTTCAGACGGCTTGAAACAGCCAGGCGCCGTCGTCGCGGCGGGTTCGGTCCGCCCGTCCCTCGTGCCAGAGGTGCAGGCAATGGGCCATCGCCTCGACCAGCGCCAAGCCGTATTCCGCGTCCCCGATCCGGCGCTTGAACAGCGGCGGGAAACAGTCTCCGGCCGTCTGCGGCGTGGCCAGATGCCCGTGCAGCCGCTCCAGCGCGCCATGGTGATTCTCGATCAGTTGCGCCATGCGCAGCTCCAGCCCGGTAAAGGGCAGCTTGTGCCCGCCCATGACCAAGTGATCCGGGCGCGCCAGCGTTGCCAGCCGCTCGCAGGATTCCAGCCAGTCGGCCACCGGGTCCGCCTCGGGCTCGGTCGCATAGACCCCGAGGTTGGAACTGATCGAGGGCAGGATCTGGTCCCCGGCCAGCACAAGATGATCGTCCCGCGACCAGAGCGTTGCATGTTCCGGCGCATGGCCGTTGCCGACATGCACGTCCCAGTCACGTCCGCCGATGCGCAGGACATCGCCCTGCTTGATCCGCGTGAAGCCAAGCGGCATCGGCGCCACCACGTCGGCAAAGTTGAAGGGCCGTTCCGCCATCCGCTGTTCCAGGATGCGCGGCTCCATCCCGGCGCTCCGCCAGTAGTCCAGCGTTTCCTGCGTGGGGCGGTCCTGTGCATCCAGTTGCAGCATCCGGGCAAACAGCCAGGCGGTGCGCGTCGTCACCAGTTCGGCGCCATGCGCCGTCTGGAACCATCCCGCCAACCCCATGTGGTCGGGGTGATGATGGGTCACCACCACCCGCCGCACCGGCCTGCCGCCCAGCGGCCCGGCCATCAGGCCCTGCCACAGCTCACGCGAGGTGCGCGAGGCAAAGCCGGTGTCGACCACGGTCCAGCCGTCCCCGTCATCCAGCGCGTAGACGTTGACGTGGTCCAGCTTCATCGGCAGCGGCAGGCGCATCCACAGCACGCCCTCGGCCAGTTCGATGGCCTCACCCGGGGCGGGCGGCGTTTCCCAGGGATAGCGGATTGCGCGCACCGTTCCGTCCATCACACCACCAGGTCCTCTGTCTTCAGGTTCGCCAGCGCGCCGACCTCGGCCCGGGCCTCGGCCAACAACCCGGCATGTTCAGGCAGCAGTCGCTGGATATAAAAGCCTGCCAGCCGGGCATCGGCGCTGTCCGGCGCGGCCAGGGCCGCACGCAGGTGGTAATGCGCCCCCAGCACGCGGGCAAACCCCATCAGGTAGGGCACGGCGCCGCCGAAACGGTCGCCCATGTCGCGCGCCACCAGCGCCTCGGTGGTCTCGCGCAGCGATTCCGCGGCCTGCCAGACCGGCTCTGCCAGCTCCGGCATCTGGCCGCGCGCCGCCTCGGCGCCGCTCTCGATCTCGTCCAGCAGGGCAAAGATCGCCTCGCCCCCGTCCATCATCTTGCGCCCGACAAGGTCCATCGCCTGGATGCCGTTGGTGCCCTCGTAGATTGCCGTCACCCGCACGTCGCGCAGGTACTGCGCGGCGCCGGTTTCCTCGACATAGCCCATTCCGCCATGCACCTGCACGCCAAGGTTGGCCACCTTGATGCCGGTTTCCGTGCCAAAGGCCTTGGTGATCGGCGTCAGCAGGGCGGCCCGCGTCTTCCACTCGGTATCGCCGGTCGCGTTGCCCATGTCGATCGCCACCGCAAGCGACAGGGCAATGGCCCGCGCGGCAAAGGTTTCGGCCTTCATGGTGGCCAGCATCCGGCGCACGTCCGCATGGCCGATGATCGTCCCCTCGGGGCTGCGCCCCTGCTTGCGCTCCTGCGCATAGCCCAGCGCGTGTTGCAGCGCGCCCTCGGCGACGCTGACCCCCTGCACACCGACGCCCAGACGCGCGTTGTTCATCATGGTGAACATGGCACGCATCCCGTCATGCGGCTCCCCCACCAGCCAGCCGCGGGCACCGTCGTACTGCATCACGCAGGTCGGCGAACCGTGCAGCCCCATCTTGTGTTCCAGGCTGACCACATGCAGGTCATTGGCCACGCCCGGGTTACCGTTTTCATCCGGGATCCGCTTGGGCACCAGGAACAGGCTGATCCCCTTGGTCCCCGGCACGCCATCCGGCAGACGCGCCAGCACCAGGTGGCAGACATTTTCAGAAAAGTCGTTGTCTCCCCAGGAGATATAGATTTTCTGCCCGGTCACCGCGTAGGTCCCGTCGCCGTTGGGCACGGCCTTCGACGACAATGCTCCCACGTCCGACCCGGCCTGCGGCTCGGTCAGGTTCATGGTCCCCGCCCATTCCCCCGAGATCAGCTTGGGCAGGTACAAGTCCTTCAGCTCGTCGCTGGCATGATGTTCCAGCGCGTCGATCTGGCCTTGGCTCATCAGCGGGTTCAGCTGCAGCGCAAGGCAGGCGGCGCCCATCATATCGTTGACACAGGTGGTCACGGTCAGCGGCAGCCCCATGCCGCCATAGGCCTCCGGCGCCGATGTGGCGATCCAGCCGCCCTCGGCCAGCGCCTTGAACCCCTCGGCAAAGCCTTTCGAGGTCCGCACAACGCCGTTCTCCAGCCGCGCGGGATCTAGATCGCCATTGCGCTGCAGCGGCGCTAGTACTTCCTCGCACAGCTTTCCGGCCTCGCCCAGAACGGCGGCCACGGTTTCATGGTTCGCTTCGGCAAAACGGTCAGTCGCGGCAACGGCGTCATAGCCGACAACGTCGCGCAAAAGCCGCATGTAAGCATCGATCGGCGCACGATATGGCATGGGTGTCTCCTCCGGCTTGGCAAGGACGCGCCGCTCTTGTAGCACGCGCGCAGCGCGGGTGTGAGGGTACTTCCCGCCGCCCGCGCTTCAACCGGAACGCCGCGTCATAAGGGGTCGCCGCGATGCCTGCCCTACGTCTCAGCGCCAGCACCCAGGACCTGACCCGCGCCGCGCGCATCCTGGCAGAGGGCGGTCTTGTCGCCTTTCCCACCGAAACGGTCTACGGGCTGGGCGCCGATGCGCGGCAGGATCACGCCGTGGCCCGTATCTACAAGGCCAAAGAGCGCCCCGAGTTCAATCCGCTGATCGTGCATGTGGCCGACCTCGACGCCGCGAAAGACCTGGTGATCTGGTCCGAGGCCGCCCAGGCCCTGGCCGATGCCTTCTGGCCCGGCCCGCTGACACTGGTGCTGCCGCTGCGCGAGGGCGCGCATGTGTCGCGGCTGGTGACAGCCGGTCTCGACAGCCTGGCGGTTCGGATACCCGCCGCCCCGGTGGCGCAGAACCTGCTGCGCGCCTTCGGCGGGCCGGTTGCCGCACCATCGGCGAATCGCTCCGGCCAGATCAGCCCGACCCGCGCCGCCCATGTGCTCGACGGGCTTGGCGGCCGGATCGAGGCGGTGGTCGATGGCGGCCCCTGCGCCGTGGGGCTGGAATCGACGATCCTCGGCCTGACGGGCACGCCGCCCACCCTGCTGCGCCCCGGCGGCATCACCGAGGAGGCGCTGAGCGCGGTCCTCGACACCCGCATCGCGCTGCGCCGCGAAACCGACGGCATCACCGCCCCGGGCCAGACCCGTTCGCATTACGCGCCGCGCGCACGGGTCCGCCTCAACGCGGTCGACTTCGAACCGGGCGAGGCCCGGCTGGGCTTCGGCACCGTGCCCTGCGACCTCAATCTCTCGCCCGGCGAGGATCTGACAGAGGCCGCCGCCAACCTGTTCGAATACCTGCATCGGCTCGATGCCACCGGCGCCGCGACAATCGCCATCTCCCCGATCCCGCACCTGGGCCTGGGCATCGCGATCAACGACCGGCTCAGCCGCGCCGCCGCCGAACGCTGACCCTTCCGAAGGGCCTGTTTGCTGGTGAGCCCTTGAAGCCGGCGTCACCTGCCACAAGGCCTCACGTTCCGGCATGGGCCAGCCGAGGGGTGGCGGGCGGGCGATGGGCGCAGCCCGAGTCCCGTCCGGCCCCCTCCCGATTCCTCAGGCCCGGCCGCCGGCGGAACTCAACGCCAGGGCGGCCACGCCCAGCGTCTTCAGGGCGGCTTCCCACTTGTCCATGTCGGCCATCTCGAAGATCAGCTCGGGCGAGGCGTCACAGACAAGCCAGCC
Organism: Mameliella sp. AT18; assembly: GCF_028807275.1. NCBI lineage: Bacteria > Pseudomonadati > Pseudomonadota > Alphaproteobacteria > Rhodobacterales > Roseobacteraceae > Antarctobacter > Mameliella sp. AT18. Next base: position 9,280 of record NZ_JARAMO010000072.1, on the reverse strand, counting down.
GTTCTCGGCGATCTCGCCTTCCAGCTGGCCCGCCGCCCAGCCGGCGTAACCCAGCATCATCATCCATTTCTCCGGCCCCTCACCTCGGGCAAGGTCCTCGAGGATGTCTAGGGTCGCGGTCATGTGGATGTCGTCGCGCACCTCCAGCGTCGTAACGACCGAATGGTAATCCGGCGTGTGCAGCACGAATCCGCGCCCCATCTCGACCGGTCCGCCAAAATGTACCGACCGTTCGGACAGGTCCGACACCTGGTCGATGTCCAGCTGCGACAGCAGGGTCGGCATGTCCACGTCATTGCTGGGCTTGTTCACGATCAGCCCCATCGCGCCCTCGTCGGAATGGTCGCAGATGAAGACGACGCTGTGCTCGAACCGAGGATCCCCCATGCCCGGCATGGCGATCAGCAGATGCCCGGTCAGGTTGGTCTGTGGGGTTCCGGTCTCGGCTGCCATATGGCTCCCTTTCGCATTGCACGGGTTTACCATGACCGCCCGTGCGAGGACTGGCAAGACCGTCACATCTTCGTCAACTGATAGGCGGGGTCGCCGGAACGTGACTTTTCATTTCAGTCCGGAAGGGCCAAATCCAAGGACATGAAAAAGATCCTTGTAACGCTCCTGCTGATGCTGCTGCCCGGCCTTGCCACCGCGCAATCCTATGACGACGTGGTCGAGGCGCAGATCCTGCCCGGGTGGCGCCTGCCCAATGGCGACCACATGGCCGCGCTGCACCTGAAGCTGGCCCCGGGATGGAAAACCTACTGGCGCTCACCCGGCGATGCGGGCATCCCGCCCCAGTTCGACTGGAGCGGCGCGCGCAACATGTCGGCCATCGGCGTCTACTGGCCCGCGCCGCACGTCTTCTGGCAGGAAAACATGCGGTCCGTCGGCTACAAGGGCGACGTGATCCTGCCGCTCAGGATCCGCCCCAGCCAGCCCGGCAAGGATGCGCGCCTGGGCGGGGTGATCGACATCGGCATCTGCAAGGACGTCTGCCTGCCGCACCGCCTGCGCGTGTCCGCCAGCCTGCCCGCCGGTCAAACGAAACCCGACGCAAGGATCGCGGCCGCGATGGCCGACGTGCCCTTCGGGGCAGAGGACGCGGGCGTGACCGGCGTCTCCTGCCGCATCACGCCACAAGCCAAGGGCATGGGCCTGACCGTGTCGATTGCCATGCCGCGCGGCACCGGACGCGAGGAAACGGTGATCGAGACGTCGGACCCGAACCTCTGGGTCGCCGATCCCAGCACGTCGTGGCAGGGTGGGCGGCTGGTGGCGCAGACCCGCGTGACACATATGTCCGGCGGCGTCTTCGCGCTCGACCGCTCGGGCCTGCGGATCACCATCCTGGGCGGCACCATCCCGGTGGAACTGACCGGCTGCAGCGGCTGACCCGGCAGGCCGAGAAAGCGGCGCAGGCCGGCGGTCAGGCGTCCGTCTTTGCCCGCGCTCCGCGCCGCCAGAGCATCACGATCCCGCCGCCCATGTAGATCGCCAGCAGCACCGCCACAGCCCCCAGCAGGAACAGCCCCAGTGCCGAGACCTCCGGCGACACACCGCCCAAGGCGGGCAGCCCCGGCATCAGCATACCCGTGACCCCGGTATATCCCAGCGTCGCCGCGAGCCATCCCAGCATTGCGATCAGCGCCGCGACCAGTACACCGCGCAGCCCCGCGCCCCGGAACCGCAGCCCTTTCTTGAGCGCCGCGAACTGCTGTCCCATGTCGTGCTGGATCGCCACCAGCGCGGGCACGATCAGCAGCACCAGCACCACGCCGAATCCCAGCCCGTAGACCAGCGTGATCACCGTGGGTTTCAGGAACTGCGCCTGAGACGAGGATTCATACAGCAGCGGCGCAAGGCCCAGCACCGTTGTTGCCGTGGTCAAAAAGACCGCCCGCAAACGGTCCGAGGCCCCGTCGATGATCGAGGGGATCAGCCCGCGATCCCTGGCGTATTCGTCGATCTGGGTCACCAGAACGATGGAATCGTTGATGATGATCCCCGTCATCCCCAACAGCCCGACCACCGTGAACATGCTCAGCGGCACGTCCCACAAGGCGTGGCCATAGATCGCCCCCACTAGCCCGAAGGGCACGATCGCCATGACCACGAAGGGCCGCGTCCAGCTGGCAAAGACCCAGGCCAGGACAAGGTAGATCCCCAGCAGGACCATGATCAGCCCGTTGCGCGCATCGGTGAGAAAATCGCTTTCCTGCTCGGCCAGCCCGGCCAGGCGATAATCCACCTGCCGCGTCTCGGCGATCTGCGGCAGGATCTCTTCGCGCAGCGCCTTGACGACCTCCTCGGCCCGCGCTGCATCGTCCTCGGAAATATCGCCGGTGACAGAGACCACGCGCAGCCCGTTTTCGCGCCGGATGGTGGAAAAGCCGGTGCGCCGTTCGACCCGCACGATATCGGCCAGCGGGACATAGGCACCGCCGGGCGTGCGCAGTTGCATCCGCTCCATGAAATCGGCGGTCAGTTCGCCCTCGGGCAGTTCCACGCGGATCTCGGCAGAGCGCGGCCCGTCGGGATAGGTCGCCGCCTCGATCCCGCCCAGCCGGTTGCGCAGCACGCGCCCCAGCCCGTCGATGTCAAAGCCCAGCGCCAGCCCCTGCGGCGTCAGTTCGAGGATCAATTCGTCCTTGTCGTAGGACAGGTTGTCCTCGACCGCCGAAACCTCGGGGAACCGCAGGACCGCCTCCTTGAGGTCCTCTGCGGCGGCTTTCAGCACCTCGGAGCTGGCGCCATAGAATTGCACGTCCAGCGAGTCGCCCCCCGGCCCGCCACGCCAGCCGCGAAAGGAAATCGTCTCGGCCAGCGGATGGCGTTCGACACGCTCCTGCAGTTCGCCCACGAAGGCGAAGGAGGAATAGGGCCGCAGGTCGGCCTCGATCAGTTCGATGGATATGGCGCCCAGTTGCTCGGGGTCCTTGGTATCCGCACCGGGCAGCGACCGGCCCGCGTTGCCGCCGATCTCGGCCAGGACATAGTCCAGCGGGTTGCGGCCATAACGGTCCTCGTATTCGCGGCCCAGCTCATCGGCGGCCTTCTGGAACAGGCGCATCTGCTCGATCGTGTCCGCCCGCGTGGCGGTAGGTGACATGGCAAAGTTGCCGGTGACGGACCCCTGCTCCGGGGAATTGAAGAACCTCCAGGTGACATCGCCCCTGATAAAGGACGTCACCTGCGTCGCCAGCGCCACGACCAGCAGCGCAAAAACGACATAGCGCCCGGCCACGATCCCGCGCATGAAGGGGCGGAACAGGCGCTCGCGAATCCAGCGGAAGCCGCGGTTGACCAGGATTGACGCCATGTCGATCCCGCCGTCGGACAGCATCCGCAGCACCGGCGCGCGTTCGTCCCGGGGCATGACCACAAGGCGCAGCGCAATGGCCGCCGCCACGAGCAGCGCCAGTCCCCCGGCCAGCACCGGCAATTGCCCCCAGATCGCCCCGCGCAGGTCCACGGCGGCGCCTTGCGCCGTCGTGATCGCCCCCGGCACGGCGCCGGCCAGCCCCCACAGCACCGCAACAACAGCCGGCAGCGCCAGCATCGCGAGTGTCAGCAAAGCCACCGCCAGGACGGCGACCAGCGTCACCCCGACAACGCCCAGCCCCACGCGCCACCACCACGTGCCGCGCTGCACGCGCGGCTTCAGCGCATGGGCCATGTGGTTGGGCAGGATCAGGAAACATTCCACCAGCGAGGCGATCAGCACCACGATCACCGTGAAGGGAATGTCCGAGATCATGTCGCCGAACCGCCCGCCGATGGCGGTCAGGCCGAAGAAGGCGATGACGGTGGTGATCGTCGCCGAAAACACCGGCAGCGCCATGCGCCGCGCCGCGTTCTCGGCAGCATCGAACGGCCCCTGCCCCCGGCGCGCCAGATGGTCGGCATGTTCACCCACGACGATGGCGTCGTCCACCACGATGCCCAGCGTGATGATCAGCGCGAACAGAGAGATCATGTTGATCGTCAGCCCCGCCACGTACATCAGCGCGATGGCCGACAAGAGCGCCGTGGGAATGCCCGCCGCCACCCAGAAGGCCGTGCGTGTGTTCAGGAACAGGAACAGCAACATCACCACCAGCACCAGTCCCGTCACCGCGTTGTCGATCAGGATGTTCAGCCGCCCGGTGATGTATTCCGACCGGGTGCGGATCAGGTCGATCTTGACACCCTCGGGCAACACGGCGGTCAGCTCGGCGGCGACTTCTTCGACCGTGGCCTGGATGCCGATGGCATCGCCCTCGGCAGAGCGGTCCACCCGGATCGAGATCGCCCGGTTCTCGCCCACGAAATAGCTGCGTTCGCGGTCGATTCCCTCGACCCGGATCAGCGCCACGTCGCCCACCGTCAGGCTGGAGCCGTCCGGGTTCGACCGCAGCACGATATCCGCTATGGCATCGGCAGAGCGTTTCTCGATCCCCGTACGCACCCGCGCGCCGGCACCCGCCACGTCGCCCGCCGGATCCGCCTGCACCTCGGCGGCAATGGCGTCGGCGATCTCGCGCATGGTCACGTCATGGGCGATGAGGTTCTGCGCCGGCACCTCGATCACCGTCTGGGGCGCCGCGAGGCCCCGGATCGTGGTCTGTGTCACGCCCTCCGCAAAGAGCCGCACCACCAGTTCGTCGGCAAACCGCGCCAGCTGATCGACGCCCACCGGCCCGGTGATCACAAGGTCCGTCACCCGGTCGCGCCAGCCGCCGCGCCGCACGCTGGGCTCATCCGCGTCCTCGGGCAGCGTCGTGATCGCGTCGACCGCCTGTTGCACGTCATCGGCGGCCCGCGCGATGTCCCAGCCGGGTTCGAACTCCAGCTCGATCGCGGCCCGCCCCTCTCGGGACACAGCGCTGCTGGCGATTACCCCATCAACCGCCAGCAGCGCCGGTTCAAGCACCTGCACGATGGCCGCGTCCACATCCTCGGCCCCCGCCCCGTCCCAGCGGACCGAGACGTCGATTTCGTCGATGATGATATCGGGAAAGAACTGCGCCCGCATGTTGGGCACCGCGAGGATACCGGCCGCCAGCATGATCACCAGCAGCAGGTTGGCCACCGTGGGGTGGCGTACGAAATACCCGAAGATCCCGCCAGCGGCAGAGGGAAGCGCGCGTGCCATGCCTCAGCCCCCCATCCGGGATTCGATGCGCTCGACAATCTCGGCTGGCACTTCCTTTTGCGCCAGCTGTGCCAGGATGCGGGTCCTCGCCGCCTCGGGCATCTGCGTATTCGCCTCTATGAAGGCTACCAGCCGGGCACGCCGGTCTTCGCTGAGTTCAAGCATGGCCTCCGGTTCCGGCGCAGCGCCGGTGCGCAGCGGCTTGACCTTGATGCCCTCGCCCAAGAGCGGCGTGCGTTCGGTCACAACCTCACGCCCCCGAAGGCCCCGCCCGCGGATCAGCACGTCATCGCCCTGGCGCCGCATCACCTCGACCACCACCGTCTCAAGCCTGTCTTCGGCCCCCACGACCAGGACCTCGCCACCTGCGTTCACCGCCGTGGCAGGCAGACGGGCCATCCGCTCCAGCGGCGGTTCCTCGATCCGAACGGTGACGAAATCCCCCGGCTTGAAGCCGCGTGGCGCGTCCAGCACCGCGAACAGCCGCCGACCGGTCTGGCCCTCGCCCACGGCGGCACTGTCCCGGGTGATCCGGCCCGCGGCGGTGATATTGGTGCCGAAGACATCCAGCGCCACGCTCACCGGCGCCTGCCGCAGCCGTCCGTCCCCGTCCAGCAGCCGCGCGTATTGCTGGGTCGAGACACGGAACGACACCTCCAGCGCCTGCAGGTCCACCAGCTGCGCCAGCTGTTCATTGGCAGAGACCAGCCGACCGGACACCACCGTGACCTCTGACAGCGTGCCCGCGAACGCGGCCCGGATCTGGGTGTCGTCCAGCCGTCTCTGGGCCTCGTCCCGCGCGATTTCCGACCGGCGCAGCTGGGTCGCGGCTTGGTCGATACGAGCCTCGGCGGTGGCCACCGCCTGGCGCCGGGTCAGCACCGCCTGCCGCTCGCTGGCCAGCGCCAGTTCCGCGCTTTCCACCGCCGCCGCCGTACCGACGTTGCGATCCAACAGGTCACGCTGGCGCCGCAGCGCGGTTTCGCGCAGCACCACCTGCTCTTCGGCAGCAACCAGCTCATCTTTTGCGATGACCAGGGCACGTTCGGCCTCGCGCACCTCGGCCCGCGCATCCAGCAGGTCGTTTTCGGCCCGGTCCAGCGCGGCCTCGGCATCCGCCGGGTCGATCCGCGCCAACAGCTGCCCGGCCTCGACCTGCCCACCCTCGACAAATTCCGGGTCCAGTTCCACCACCGCGCCAGAGGCCGCCGCGCGCAGCTCAAGCGTCCGGCGGCTCTGCACCTCGCCGAAAGAGGTCAGCACCGGCGTGACCGTTTCGAACGCCACCGGCACCACGTTGACCGCAAAGACCCGCTCGCGCGCCTGGGGCACACGGGCCTCTTCGGCCATACGCGCCTCGACGGCATCGCGCACCATGATCCCGGCAAACCCCAGCAACCCCAGGGTCAGCGACAACAGGAACAGCCCCGTCAGGCTCTTTCGCAAAAAGCGCATCTTTCAAACTCCGCGGTGCACCCTTCTGAAATAGAAGCGCGGGGATGCATTCAAACCCCGGGGAGTCATACGCAGCTCGCGATCACTTCCGTCGCTGATGTTCGTCCAGGCGCGGAAAAATCTCGACAAAGTTGCAGGGGCGGTGCCGATAATCCAGCTGCAGCCCCAGGATCTCGTCCCAGGCGTCCTTGCAGGCCCCCGTGCTGCCCGGCAGCGCGAACAGGTAGGTGCCCCCGGCAACGCCGCCCGTGGCGCGGCTCTGCACCGCGGAAGTCCCTATTTTCCTGAAGGAAACCATCGTGAAGACCGTTCCGAAGGCGTCGATCTCCTTTTCGTAGACATCCCTGTGCGCCTCGACGGTCACGTCACGCCCGGTCAGCCCGGTCCCCCCGGTCGAGATCACCACGTCGACCTCCGGGTCGGCGATCCAGCCGCGCAGCTTGTCCGCGATCAGCGCGCGCTCGTCCTTCACGATCGCGCGATCGGCCAGGACATGGCCCGCGTCGGTCAACCGCTGCACCAGCGTGTCGCCGGATCTGTCATCCTCCAGCCCGCGCGTGTCCGACACGGTCAGGATGGCGATTCGGACCGGGATGAACTCCTTGGATTCGTCGATACGGCTCATGATGTCCTCACAGGTTGAACCAGTTTGGCCCAGGCCCGAGGTTCACCACGCGGCTGTCCCCGATCCGGCCTTCTCGGCCCCAGCAATCATGCACATGGCCACAAACCGCAAGCGCGGGTTGCAGCCGGGCGATGGCGTCGCGGATCGCGGTCGAACCGACCGACACACTGCGCGAGGTGACATCCGCAATTCCCTTGGGCGGCGAATGGGTGATCAACAGCTCGGCGCCGGTGCAGCGGTCCAGCATCTCCGCCGCCTGGTTCTCAGTCAGGTCGAAGGACCAGTCACCAAAGGGCGTCACCGGAATGCCGCCGCCAAGGCCGAAAAGCCGCAGGCCCTCCACCTCGACCCCTTCGCCATGCAGCACGGTTGTCCCCGACAAGGCGGCGGCGCGCAGCTCCTTGGCCGTCTCGCTGTTGCCCGGCACCACCACCATCGGCGCCGGCACGCCCTCCAGCAGCGACATGGCCTCGTCCAGGCCTTCGCGCACATGGCAAAAATCTCCGGCGCCGATCACCAGGTCGGCCTCGCCGCTCGCCTCCACCAAGGCCCGCGCATGGCGGCGCGACAGGTGCAGGTCGGAAAAGGCCAGCACCCGCATCAGACCGCCAGACGCACCGCCAGCCCGCCAAAGAGCGTGGCACAGGTGTAACGCAATGCGCGTTCCGTGCGCGTCCCGCCCTCCAGCCGCCGCCGCAGACGCCCCGCGAACTGGCCGACAAGCCCGTTCACCGTGACACCGCCAATCGACATCAGCAGGCCATAGACCAGGAACTGCGGAAGGACCGCCTTCGCCGGGTCGATGAACTGCGGCACGAAGGCCAGCACGAAGAGAATGTATTTCGGATTGGTGATATTGACGACAAAGCCCTGCCGAAAGGCCTGCGCGGGCGCCAGGGGCGGCGCATCGCTGCCCGCGATGGGCGTGCGCAACGTCTTCCAGGCGATCCAGGCCAGGTAGGCCGCCCCCGCCCAGCGGATCACGTCAAAGGCCCCCGGCAAGGCGGCGACCAGCGCCCCCAGCCCCAGCCCCGCCAACAGCACATGCAGCATGCCGCCCAGCGCCACGCCGCTGGAGGCCGCCCAGCCACAGCGCGCGCCCCCGCGCAGCCCCTGCGCCAGGCAGAACATCATGTCCGGCCCCGGCGTCACGTTCAGCGCCAGCCCGGCGGGAATGAAAGCCAGCAACAGAATCGGGTCGACGATCATTCCAGTGCCCTCAGTTTTGCCTTCAGCGACAGCATGTCCGCCCAGGCCTCGCGTTTCGCCTGCGGATTGCGCAGCAGGTAGGCGGGATGCAGCATCGGCAGCGCCGGGCGCTCTGCCGCCTCGCCCCATGTCCCGCGCAGCCGCGTGATCCCCCGCCTGCCAAGCAGCGCCTGGCAGGATGTATTGCCCATGATCACCAGCAGATCGGGATCGGCCAGGGCAATGTGCCGGTGCAGGAAGGGCAGCAACATGGCGATCTCGTCAGGCTTCGGGTCACGGTTCTGCGGTGGCCGCCAGGGCAGGACATTGGTGATATAGACCGATTCGGCGCGGCTCAGCCCCACCGCCGCCAGCATCCGGTCCAGCAATTGCCCGGCCCGCCCGACAAAGGGTTTGCCCTGCAGGTCCTCGTCCCGCCCCGGCGCCTCGCCCACCAGCATCACCCGCGCCCCCGCCACGCCATCGGCAAAGACCAGGTTGCGCGCGCCGCGCTTGAGCGGGCAATGTTCATAGCCCGCCAGCGCATCCCGCAGCGCCCCCAGGTCCGCCGCACCAGAGGCCAGCTTGCCCGCCTCCGCCACCGGATCGACCTCGGGCGCCTTGACCGGTGCCGCGCCGCGCCCGCCCCCGGGCGCCGCCGCCCGCGCCGCGTGCTGTGCCTTCAACGCCTCCTGCTCGGCCTCATGGGCGGCAAAACGGTCGACGGGCGCGTCGAGCATCGCCTCGTCCACCCCCATCTCCAGCTGCCATTCCAGAAGCGCCTTCGCGGCGTACCAGTCCATGTTCTCCATGTCCGTCACCCTAGCCCCCGCCGCGGGCAAAGAAAATCGCCCCTGTTTCTTCTTGGCGAAAATACC
>NZ_JARAMO010000071.1:0-24542 GCF_028807275.1 Mameliella sp. AT18 | reverse complement strand
GCCCGAGATCGTCACCGCGCCGGTCGGGGGGCTCTGTTGCACAAATCTGCTGATGGCCGGGGTTGCCCTTTCCCCGGACGGACTTATCCCACGGGCTCTGTGACAGGGATGCCGAGCGCGGTGTAGCCGTTCAGGACGGCGATGCGGACCTGAAGCTCGGCGACCTGGCGGTCGAAGTCCCGTGCCATGAGGCGCTGCCCCAGCAGCTTCACACAGTGCATCTTCGTCTCGACGCGGCTTCGGCGGTGGTATCCGCTCCATCGTCGCCACAGGGCGCGGCCGAGGTATTTTGATGCGCGCAGGGCCTCGTTTCGGGCGACCGCGCCAGCGGTGACGGTCTTCCATGGCTTGGCGTTCTTGCGGGGCGGGATGACGGCGTGGGCGCCGCGGTCAGCGATGGCATCGTGGCATTTGCGTGTGTCGTAGGCCCCATCTGCCGTGACGCTGCCGATTTCCTGGTCCGCCGGGATCTGGCCGAGCAAGTCTGGCAAAACCGGTCGTCTGCCGAAGCGCCATGCCGAACAGCACCTTCATCGAAAGGCACGTCTGGATGGCGGCATCGCTGTAGGTCTGCTGGCGGCCACGCCTGCCAGTCGGCGCAGCGTCCCAGCTCATCTCGGGGTCGAACCAGATCGTCAGCGAGCCCCGGCGCTTGAGCGCTTCGTTATAGGCTGGCCAGTTCCTGGTCTTGTAGGTCGGTGGTGTCGGTCTGCTCATGCATCCCAGCTACCACGCTGGATTCATGAGATGAATCCCACACGGGATTTGTGCAACAGAGCCACGGTGGCGGGCTTCGCGGCCTCCGCGCTGCTGGTCGTATCGGTCCTGCTGCCCAGCCCGAAGCCGTCCGAGCCGCGCGGCATCTATGACCGGACAACGCGCGGCATTCGCATCTACCTGGCCACGCCGCGCCTGCGCGGGCTGCTGGCACTGAACCTCGCGGCCCCGTCGGCGGGCGCGATGGTGCTGGTCAACACCGTGGTGATGGTGCGCGGATCGCTCTCCCTGCCGGAAAGCGCGCTGGCCTGGACCATGTTCGCCTTCGGGGCCGGGTCCATGTTGACGGCACTGGCCCTGCCTCGCATCCTCGACCGGACCGCCGACCGGCCGGTGATGCTGGCGGGCGCGATGCTGATGGTGGCCACGTTGTTGGGGCTGGCCGCGACTGTGTCCCTGTCTGGCCTCGTCTGGCCCCTGCTTCTGGGGGCTTGGCTGCTGGTGGGCCTGGGATATTCGGCGGTGCTGACGCCCTCGGGCAGGTTGCTGCGGCGCTCATCTCAACCCGAGGATCGCCCGGCGGTCTTCGCGGCCCAGTTCGCCCTGTCGCACGCCTGCTGGCTGGTCACCTACCCGCTGTCGGGCTGGCTCACGACGCAATTCGGAACGGTTGCGGCCCTGGTCATCCTCGCCGGGCTTGCTGCCCTCGGTGCGGCTGTCGCACTGCGGATCTGGCCGAAGGACGACCCCGAGGTGCTGGAGCACACGCACGAGAACCTGCCCCTGGACCACCCGCACCTGAAGGGCCACCGCCGGCATGCGCATACCTTCGTCGTCGATGACCAGCATCCCCGATGGGCGTCGCAGCTCTGACCCCGCTGGTCGATCTAAACCGCATCCGCCGCGACGTGCCGGGCGAAGCGCAGGCCCGACAGCCGGCCCACGGCAAACAGCACAAGTAGCGCCAGCGTTGCCAGCAGGGCGAAGTCCTGCGGCACGCCAAGGAAGATCGCGGCGCTTCCCCCGACGGCGGCCCACAGGCCCGGCACGATCAGCAGCCAGCCCGCGACGCGCCAGGTGCCGGTCAGCAGGACACCGACGGTGAAGATCGTCGTCGGGCAGGGTGCGACACCGAAGACGGGCATCTCCGGCCAGCCGTGCCCGGCCAGCCGGCCCCAGAGCGGGTAGAGCACCGTCGCGAACGGGACCAGCAGAAGTCCGACGCCCGAGCGGGCGTCCGCCTCGGCCGCGTAGCGGAACGCCGGGTTCCGCGCCGGCAGGACGACCAGCAGCATCGCCTGAAGCACGAAGACCGCGGTGAAGAGCGTGGCGGCGGGGTTGATCTCGCGGAAGAACATCCAGTGATAGCCAACCCCGTTCACCGCCCACATCGCGGCCAGAGTGCCGGAGACGATCAGCGTTGCCCCCCGGCCGGGCCGGAAAATCAGCGCCGCGCACAGGGCGGCGAGGAAGTGGAACAGTAGCGCCAGCGGCCAGACGGCAGCGTTGTATTGGCCGAAGAGGGCGAAGAAGGCGTCCTGGGTGAATGGCAGATCCATGACGAGACATCCTTTCCGAGGTCGGGTCAGACGACGGGATGAAATGCACGATTCGTGCGCGATCCGCGTTGACCCTCGTCAAAGCCGGGCGGGGTATCCGCAAAGCGAACACAGGCTCGAACCGTGTCGGATGCCTGATCGTGATCGGTAGACCCGCTCGAGCAGGAGGGGCGGCAAGCGAGTTTGCGCTGCATTCGGTTTCAAGGTCGGCTATCACGTGCGTGATTTCGCCAGCGAGATGCAGGCGATCGATTTTCGCTCTGCCGGACCGTGCCCCTTGGCCTATCTCACTCTCTTCGTGTCAGCGCTCGTCGCCGCGACGCTTCTGCCGATGCAGTCGGAGGCCCTGTTGGCCTACCAGCTGACCAACCCCGTTCTGTCGATCGGCCTGCTGTTGGGGGTGGCCACGCTGGGCAACGTGCTGGGATCCACGGTCAACTGGGTCTGCGGCCGCTTCCTGCGGCAGTTCCAGGGTCGTCGCTGGTTCCCGGTGTCCCCGGCGGCGCTGGCCCGGGCCGAGGGGCGGTATCATCGCTATGGGCGGTGGAGCCTGCTGGCCAGCTGGATGCCGGTGATCGGCGACCCGCTGACGGTGGTCGCTGGCGTCATGAGGGAGCCACTGGCAAGTTTCCTTGTCATCGTGACCATCGCCAAGTTTGCTCGATACCTGGTGGTGGCCGGGCTAACGTTGGCCTGGCTGTGACCTCTTAAGGGGGTGTACCGGACTGGCAGCGTTCAGAAACGGTTGGCCCGCATCGGCAACTGTCGTCGGCGATAGGCAGACGGGCGTGCCCGTGAGCGTTCGGGCGATGCGCGTCATCCGCTGAAACATGCTCCTCCGGAGAGCAGAGTGTCCTCATGAGCTAGCCCTCACCAGGAAAGCCGAAGGGGCCGGGCCACGCATCTGATCGACGTGCAGGCCCTGAGTGGGGTGCTGTAGTGTGATCCCGAGATCGGGCGCGAGGGGCGTCGAGAAATCGCGATACACTCTCACGGCCCAGAAATTACGACCGAAGTGACGTGAGCATCGTGATGTCTCGGTTACCGCTCCCGGATGGATGCTTGCGTCGAGCCGAGTTCAATCCGGGGGCAGCAAAGCCATCCTTTGCCTTGTTAAGCGCGATCGCGAGAATGCCTGTCCAAGGCGAGACGGTGGGGAACCGGCTCGACGGACACAGTCCCATTTAGCGTGTATCACGCGGTCCCGCCGTGCAGGGCGAGGGCCAGGAGGCCGGTTGCGAGAACCGCCATCGCAACGAGCGCGGCGCCACGCTTGAGGGGGCCGTCTCCCTCCATTTCATCGTGCATGTGGCCGTGCTGTCGCGTGTGACCGATGAAGAGCCACACCAGCACCGCCGCAACCCCGACGAAGACAAGGTTCATCCAGAACGTGTAGTCCATCTTGAATTGCACGACGTCGGTCACAGCCTTGCCGCTCTCCGGCACGAGGCCCACGAGGTCGAAGCCGCCCGTCAGGATCAACGCCGTTGCAACGATGCTCACGTACATGACGGCCGCGATATACAGCGCCACGCGCAGGCCGTAATACTTGGCGTTGACCGCGACGAGCGGCGGAACCATCAAGTCCGAGTAGATGAAGCCCATGATCCCCGCGAACAGCACGCCGTTCGCGTTCAGGACCGTCGCGAGGGGAATGTTCCCCATGGAACCGATGAAGGTGGCTGCGGCGACGAAGGGTCCGACCATCGCGTTTTCCAGCGCGATCACCCAGCCGGGCAGCTCATCCTGGAACCCGGTCAGGAAGATGGCCGCCCACCACTCCGCCGGGACGAGCACGGCGACGAAGCCAGCGATGGTGAAACCGATCAGGATTTCCTTCCAGACCATCTGCCAGTCGTGGACGAAGTTCATACCGACCATATGCCAGCCTTCCTTCGACGCGATGCGCTCGCGCCAGTCGAAATCGTTTTCCTCTGCGCTGGCTTCCTCTTCGACCTTTTCGCGCGCCTCCTTGAGCCAGTTGCGCGGATAGGTCAGCCGGATCAACACGCTCGAGATCAGGATCAGGATGAGGCCACCGATGATCTCGGCCAGCAGGTACTGCCATCCGAGGAAGATCAGGATCAGGATGCCCAGTTCGATCACCAGGTTGGTCGACGCAAACATGAAGGCGACGGCCGCGACGAAATGCGCGCCCTTGAGAACGAGAGAGCGCGCCGTCGCCAGGGCCGCGAAAGAGCAAGACGACGAGGCCGCGCCGAAGACCGTGGCGAGCGCGACCGAGCGCGGGTCAGCGCCGCCCATGAAGCGCGTGAGCTTTGCCTTTGGCACGAAGGCCTGGATCATGGCGCTGACGAAGTAGCCCAGTACGAAGGCCCAGCCGGATTTCCAGAAGAAACCGAAGGACGTCTTTGTGGCCTCTGCCCAGGTCGCGAAAAAGCTGCCGTCGAACATCTGTCCTCTCGCTGTGTTGGATGCAGAACCAACGACCGGGGGCCACGGCAGTTCCAGACCGGATTGGCCCGGTTGCGTCGCGGCCCAGGTTCGGCTTGCCTGACGGCGCGCGAAATCCAGGCGTCGGGCGACCGCGGGGCGGGCACGTGTTCGGAAATCCGCGGGTCCATTCGTGGCCCGTCCGAACGACGGCGGCGCCCGTGCCGCGGCCGTTCGGGCTTGGCCGGATCGCGGAGCTTGCATCACGGATGCAAGACTGCGTTCGGACCGGTATTCCGCAAGGCAACATCGGCAGGCGCCTCAGCCATTTGCCGACAGGCGCCGGCTATCGCACCGTCTTGAGCCGCTCGAAGATCTCGCGGTTGACGCAGAACTGCGGAACTGTCGCTGCATCCGCGGCTCGGTTTGCGGCACCTGTCACCCAGGTCAGGCACTCGGCCGCACGGTTACACTTGTGACAGTTGATCATGCTGTCCCGGATGTCGCTTTCCAGACTGTCGGACAAACGCCGTTTCGGGAGGTCGATACCCGAAACACGCATCATTCTGCGCCTCAGGTAGATGCGTGTCTGGAACGCATCCAGCCCGGGGCCGGGTTGTCTTGTGGCCAAGATACACGCCACTCCATCTAACCTGCTCGACGCCCACATGCGCCTGGCGTGCAAGCCTGTCAATGATCTCGCGCAACACCCGGGACGGTCGGATCTGGAAAATGTGCATTGCGATGCATCATGGCGCCGCCGGGCGATGGTCATCACGGATCCGAGCGCCTGTTGGCCGTTGTCAGGCAGGTGACGCCGGATAGCCCGCGCCTTCCAAGGCGGCCTGCACATCGGCCGGATCGAGTGACGAGATGATCTTGACGGTCCGCGTCTCCAGGTCCGTCGTGACCACTGCCTTGGTGTCGACTGCCCCGAGCGCCTTTTCGATGGTGGCCGTGCAGTGGCCGCAGCTCATGTCGGGAACATGGAATTTCATGACGTTTTCTCCTTGTTCATGGATTTGGGTGTCAGCCCGGGATCCTGTATCTTGCCGCATCACAGCGTCACGCGGCGCAGGCGCAAGGCGTTCGAGATCACGGAGACGGACGACAGGCTCATTGCCGCCGCCGCGATCATCGGCGACAGCAGCAGGCCGACCGCCGGGTAGAGAACGCCCGCCGCGATGGGTACGCCAACAGCATTGTAACCGAAGGCGAAGAGCAGGTTCTGCCGGATGTTCGTTAGCGTCGCGGTCGCGAGTTTCCTTGCCCGCACCAGCCCGACCAGGTCGCCGCGCATCAGGGTGATCCCTGCGCTCTCGACGGCGACGTCTGCCCCGGTGCTCATGGCGATGCCGACATCGGCCGCGGCCAGCGCGGGGGCGTCGTTGACGCCGTCGCCCGCCATGGCGACGAAGGCGCCCTTGCGGTGCAGTTCCTCGACCAGCGTCTTCTTGTCCTCCGGCAGGACGCCGGCGCGCACCTCGTCGATGCCCAGCTTGCGCGCCACGGCCTCAGCGGTACGCTGGTTGTCGCCCGTCGCCATGATGATCGTCAGGCCCAGCGCGTGCAGGTCCCGGATCGCGCCCTCGGTGCTGTCCTTGATCGGGTCGGCCACGGCGACGATCCCGGCAAGGCGCCCGTCGACGGCCACGTGCATCGCGGTCTTGCCCTCGGTCCGCAGAGCGTCGGCGCGGGTTTCGGCTTCGTCCGTCGCGATGCCCAGATGCGCCATCATGCCACTGTTGCCGAGCGCCACGCTCTTTCCCTCGACCGTGCCCCGGACGCCCTTGCCGGTGACGGCGTCGAAATCCTCGGCGCGGCCGGGCGCCAGCCCGCGGTCCCGCGCGGCCTCGACAATGGCCTCGGCCAGCGGGTGCTCGGATCCGCGTTCGAGGGCGGCGGCCAGGGACAGCACGTCGTTCTCGTCGCATCCTTCCGCCGCGACCACGTCGGTCAGTTTCGGGCGGCCCTCGGTCAGCGTTCCGGTCTTGTCCACGATCACGGTGTCGACGCGCGCCATGCGCTCCAGCGCCTCGGCGTCCTTGATGAGGACGCCCGCCTGCGCGCCGCGTCCCGCAGCCGTGGTGATCGAGATCGGCGTCGCCAGCCCCAGCGCGCAGGGACAGGCAATGATCAGAACCGACACCCCCGCCGCGATGGCATAGGCAAGCGGCGGCTGCGGGCCGAAGAGCAGCCAGGCGAAGAAGGCGACGATGGCGACGGCGACCACAGTCGGCACGAAGATCGCCGAGACCCGGTCGGCCAGCCCCTGGATCGGCGCGCGCGACCGGCGGGCGCCGGCCACCATGTCGACGATCTGCGCCAGCACCGTGTCCGCGCCGACCTGCGTCGTGCGGATGGCCAGCGTGCCGTTCTTGTTGATCGTGCCGCCGGTCACGCGGTCGCCCTCGGTCTTTTCCACAGGAACAGGCTCGCCGGTGATCATGCTCTCGTCCACCGACGAGCGGCCCTCGACCACCTCGCCATCGACGGGCACGCTGTCGCCGGGGCGGACGCGCAGCAGGTCGCCCTCGACGATGTTTTCCAGCGGGGCGTCGTATTCGGATCCGTCCGGCAGGACGCGGCGGGCGGTCTTGGGGGCGAGGTCCATCAGCGCGCGGATCGCGTCACCGGTTCGTTCGCGGGCGCGCAGTTCCAGCACCTGCCCGACAAAGACCAAGGCGATAATGACGACCGCGGCCTCAAAGTAGGTGCCGACGCCGTCGCCCATGCGGTACTGCTCGGGGAACACCCCCGGTGCGAAGGTCGCGAAGAGCGAATAGATGTAGGCCGCACCCACGCCCAGCGAGATCAGCGTCCACATGTTGGGCGAGAGGTTGCGGATCGAGTCCCAGCCACGCTTGAAGAAAGGCTGCGCCGCCCAGAGCACGATCGGCGTGGCGAGGAGGAACTCCAGGTAGACCGAGAGCTGGTGACCGAGCCAACCGCGTAACGGCAGCCCGACCATTTCCCCCATCGTGAGGATGACCAGCGGCCCCGCCGCCGCCGTGCTAATCCACATCCGGCGGGTGAAATCGGTCAGTTCTTCGCTGGGCTCGTCGGAGGGCACCATGGGCTCCAGCGCCATGCCGCAGATCGGGCAGCTGCCCGGCTCGTCCCGCACGATCTCGGGGTGCATCGGGCAGGTCCATTGCGTGCCCGGCACGGCGTGCTGGCTGGCCTTCGCGGCGTTGCCGGAGGCGTAGAAGTACGGGTCGGCGTCGAATTTCATCTGGCAGCCCTCGGAGCAGAACCAGAACGTCTCGTTGCCGTAGTCGCGCGTCCGGGCGTCGTCGGCCTTTTCGACCGTCATGCCGCAGACCGGGTCTGTCCCCGTCTCGGCACCCAGTGTGACTTGGTGGTCGTGGTGGTGATGCGCATGGTCGGACATGAGTCTTCCCCTTTCGGGATGCAAGATAGGGCTTCCAGTCACGGGAGGGTCAAGGGCGACGGTGAGTGGTTCAGTCCGGGCCATGATGCACTTGGTCAGTCCCGCCTGACGGCGGGTTCAACCGCAGAAACACCGCCTCGAAAACGAAGACCGTGATCATCCCACCAACAGCCACAAGCACGATGACCGGATCGGCCTGCCATTTGAGAACCGCAAAAGTCCCCAGCACGACGGCATCCAGACCGATGGCGGTGAGCATGATCCAGCCGCGTGCGCCAATCTCGTCGCACATGCTTTTCCATACTCCCCAATGGATCAGCATGTCCATAACGAGGTAGAAGAACGCGCCAAGCGACGCGATCCGGCTGAGATCGAAGAACACCGTCAGGATGCCTGCGATCACGACGGTATAGACCAGCGTGTGGTCGGGGACCTTGCCCGGCATTCCGCAATGGCTGTGCGGGATCATCTGCATGTCGGTCAACATCGCCAGCATCCGTGACACGGCAAAGATGCTGGCGATCACGCCCGAGGCCGTGGCGACCAGGGCCAGCGCAACCGTCAGGTAGAACCCGGTCTGACCCAGCGCGGGTTCCGCGGCCTCGGCCAGCGCGTAGTCCTTTGCCGCGATGATCCGGTCGAGCGGCAGGCTGGAGCCCACGGCAAAGGCCACCAGCAGGTAGACCGCCACGCAGACCGCGATGGATATGACGATGGCGCGGCCGACATTGCGATGCGGATCGGTGATTTCCGCACCGCTGTTGGTGATCGTCGTGAAGCCCTTGAAGGCGAGGATCGACAGCGCGATCGACGCGATGAAGCCGCCGATCCCCGTCTCCGACGCCTCGCCGGTCGCCACGAAGGACACGCCGCCGGCCCAGAGCGCCGCGATCCCGAACAGCGCGATGCCGCCGACCTTCACCACCGCCATGACCTGTGACAGCAGCCCGACGGACCGGTTACCGGACGCGTTGACGAGGTAGGCAAAGACAATCAGCGCGACACCGATCGCCGGGACGGGCCAGCCTCCGGGCTCCATCCCGAGACCGCGAAGCAGGTAGTTGGCAAAGGTTCGCGCCACGAGGCTCTCGTTAATGACCATCGACAGCGCCATCAGCAATGCCGCGCCCGCGGCGACCGCCGTCGGACCGTAGGCCTTTTTCAGGATCATCCCGATGCCGCCAGCCGAGGGATAGGCGTTCGACATCTTGACGTAGGTGTAGGCGCTGAACGCCGTCACCACGGCACCGGCGATGAAAGCCATCGGGAACAGGGGTCCCGCAAGCTCCGCGATCTGCCCGGTCAGCGCGAAGATCCCTGCGCCGATCATGACGCCGGTGCCCATCGCCACGGCATCGGCCAGGGTCAGGCTGTTCTTCTTGTAGTCGGAACTCATGTTCGGTCTCGCGTGCGGCCGTGGCCAGGCTTGATCTGGTCATCGGGCTTGCCGCGATGGAGCGCGAGGACGACCAGCGGGAGCGCCGTCACTAGCCCGAGGCCCAGGACGATCCACTCGGCATTACCGAAATCGCCCTCCATGGCGATATGCCCGAAATGCGCCAGCACGAAGCTTGCGGGCAGGATCCCGGCGAAGGTGGCAAGGGAGAACCGCCAGAAATGCAGGCGGCTGAGACCGGCGGCGTAACTCATCGCGTCGAACGACACGAAAGGCAGCAGGCGGCTGACGAACAGGGTCAGTGTCAGCGCGTTCTGCGAGCCGAGCAACCCGTAATCGGCCTTGTCTCCCAGAAGGCGCTCGACAGGCCCACGCCCCAAGCCTCTTGCGATCAGAAATGCCGTGACCGCCCCGATCTCGGAGCCGACGGCGACGTAGGCCGCCCCGGCATAGTGGCCATAGGCTGCCCCGGCCGCCAAAGCGATCGGCGCGCTCGGGACGGGGCTGGCCACGACCGCAACGGTCATCAGCGCGATCACGGCGAGCGGTCCCCACGCACCGGCGGCGTCCACCCATCTTTCGACATTCTGGCTGTCAATGTCGCGCGGCACCCAGTCCATCCCCCAGGCCAGGGCCAGCAAGAGGACGACCAGTACAGCGACCGACAGCCCTGCATGGCGCTGCCAGGCTGTCGCGGCCGTGATGGTTTGGCCTTTCGGCATTTCAGGCGAGGTCGTTCGGGAGGAACGCCAGCGCGGTTTCGACCGGCACCACCGGCAGCCCCTTCGCCAGCCAGCCGGGGCCGTGGCGCGATCCGAGCATCCCTTCGGAGATGTCGGCAAAGCCCGGGTATCCGGCCTGCCTCAGCGCATCGAGCAACGCGGCCGAACGCCCGCCCGTCGCGCAGATCAGGCCCACCGTGCGGTCCCCGGCCAAGTCCCTGGCCGCAAACAGCCTGTCGGCAAACCTGTCCTCGTGCATACTGATCGGCCAGATCCCCGCGCCGACGCCGGTTTCCAGCCATTCCTCGCGCGACCGCACGTCGATCAGGCGCGCGGTATCGGCCTGCAGGGCATCATGGGCTTCTCTTGCCGACCATATCGAGCGGGTCTGTGCAGCGACGCGCGTCGCCAGCAGCGCGAAAGGCCCGCTCACCAGGCCCGCAATCAGCAAGCGTCTTTGTCGGAAACCTGTCAATCTCCCGGTCCTCAGGCGGCGTCGACGGCACGCTTGAGCATGTCGCGGACCTCGCCCGCCACCTCGTGCAGCTTGGCGTTCTCGACCGCGGACATCGAGGCCACGGGGTCGATCGCACTCACCTCGGTGCCGCCCTCGACGCTGCGCAGGATCACGTTGCAGGGCAGCATGGCGCCGATCCGCGGCTCGAGGCCGATGGCCTCCCAAGCCATTTTCGGGTTGCAGGCCCCGAGGATGGTGTAGCCGTCCATGTCGGCGTCGATCTTCTGTTTCATCGTCGCCTTGACGTCGATCTCGGTCAGCACGCCGAAGCCATGTTCCTTCAGCGCCTCGCGTACGCGACGATCCGCCTCTTCGAGCGTCGTATCGGCCAGCAAACGGTCATGGGTGTAGGACAATGTCACTTCCTCTTGTTTTGGATGATCGAAGCGGGCCGAAGGTCTCTCCGGCCCGGTGTCGGGGCATCGCGTCGGCCGGCGATCAGTTGCCTTGCCGCCCCTGCATTCCGGGGCGCACGTCATCCATCATGTGTCCCTGGCCGGGGCGCACGCCCTCTGCGCCGGGCATCATCCGGCCGGGACCATAGCCATCGTGGTCCATCATCCGGTCGCGCCACGACTGCATGTGGTCCATCAGTGCCGCGGGCGCCTGCATTTCCTCTTCGGTGATATGACCGTCGCCATCCGCATCCAGATACTGGAAACGGTCGACCATCGACTCGCGGATCAGGGCGCTGTGCAGCGCTTCGAACTCGTCGATCGAGAGCCACCCGTCGCCATTGGCGTCGTATTCCGTGCGGAGCCCGTCCAGCCCGCTGCGAACCTCCTCGGGCGTGACGGTGCCATCTCCGTCTTCGTCCAGCATCCTTCCGAGACCGCCGTACATTCCGCCCATCATGGGCATACGGCCCATCATCGGCAGGTCGCTGCCCATCATGCCCGTGCCCGGAATGCCGCCGTAGGCACCCATCATGCCGTGGCCGCGCATCATCATCTGCATCATGTCCTGCCCGCCGTGCCAGTCGTGGTGGCCGCGACCGTTCCGTTCGCCGTCTCCGTGCGCGATGGCCGCCCCCGCGGTGGCCGCGACAACCAGCGCCGACAGCGCCATTCTTGCTTGCATCTTCATCTCGCGAGTCCTCCAGGTTGCTTCGCAGGAAGTATGTGGGAAATTACAGCGCAATTCGAAACCACCGTCATGTGGGGATTTGTATCCACGTGTCGCAGGACCGCGCCTTGATACAAACGGCGACAAAGCGGCCGCTGACGCCGTGCGCGCGCTTCGAATAGACTGGCGAAACCATGGCCGAGACACCACACATCCTCGTGGTCGACGACCACCGCCAGATCCGGGAGTCGGTGACACGCTTCCTGGAAATGAACGGCATGCGCGCCACCGCCGCCAAGGATGCCGTCGAAATGGATTCCTGCCTTGCCGACGGACATTACGACCTGCTGGTGCTCGACGTGATGATGCCGGGCGAAGACGGCCTTTCCGTGTGCCAGAGGTTGTCGGCCGACCGCAAGCTGCCGATCATCATGCTGACGGCTCTGGGACAGGAGACCGACCGGATCGTCGGGCTGGAGATCGGAGCCGACGACTACCTGCCCAAGCCGTTCAACCCGCGTGAACTGCTGGCAAGGATACGGGCCGTTCTCAGGCGGGCGCCGGCCGGCGAGGTGCATGCGGGTGCCTTCACGGGCAACCGGGTGCGTTTCGCCGGGCTGGTGCTGGAGACCGACACGCATGTGGTCGAAGGACCTGACATCGGGCGGATCTCCCTGACCACGGCCGATTTCCGCCTGCTGATCGTGCTGCTGGAACGGCCGCGCCGGGTGCTGAGCCGGGATCAGCTGATGGACCTCACGTCCGGCCGGGAGGCCGGCCCGCTGGACCGGACCATCGACAACCAGATCAGCCGGTTGCGGCGCAAGCTGGAACCCGGCCAGACGCAGGCGCGGATCATCACCACGGTGCGCAACGGCGGTTATTGCCTCGCCGCGGACGTGGAGGTGGTCGATTGACGCGTGTCTTCGGCAGTCTTCGGGCGCAACTGATCCTGCTGATCGTCGGTGCGCTGATCGTCGCGCAGACGATCAGCCTGTTTCTTTTCGTGGACGAACGCAGCCTTGCCATCCGCGCCGCTCTCGGCTTCGAGGCAGCGGGGCGGGCCGCCAATGTTGCCCGGCTGCTCGAGGAGGCGCCGCAGGATCTCCAGGCGTCGATCTTGCGGGCGGCGAACTCGCCGCTCGTCCGGTTCGAGCTCTCGGACGCACCGAATGTAACAGAGCCCGACCATCATCACGCGGCACATATCGAGGCGCGGGTTCGCGCGCTACTGGGCGACGGTTACAGCGGTGACATCCGGGTCAATCTCCGGGAAATCGAGACGCCGGTCCTGCCACTGCCGAACCTTTCGCCGGAGATGGCCGAGATGCACCGTTCGATGATGCAGAGCCAGATGGCGGCGGTCGAGATGACGCTCTCCATTGCATTGGCAGGCGGGCAATGGCTCAACGTCGGGACGCGTTTCGAACGCCCGCCGCTGCAGTGGCCGGTCCTTTCGACCTTCACCTTCGCATTGACAGCGGCGCTCATCCTCGTGTCCGTGTGCTGGTTCCTTTTGACCCGCCTGACCGGTCCCCTGCGCCGCCTGTCTGGCGCCGCCGACCGTCTCGGGCGCGGCGAGGATGCAGTCCCCTTGCCAGAGGTCGGTCCGACCGAGGTCGAAGACCTGACGCGCGCCTTCAACCGCATGCAGGACCGCCTCACCCGCTTCGTGGCCGACAGAACGCGCGTTCTGGCTGCCGTTGGGCACGATCTACGCTCGCCGCTGACGGCCCTGCGTGTCCGGGCGGAACTGGTAGAGGACGAAGAGACCCGCGAAAGCCTCATCGAGTCCATCGAGGAAATGCAGGTCATGGCCGAGGCGACGCTGAATTTTGCCGAAGACCTGACCAGCGCCGAAGAACCGCAAACGGTCGAGATCGGCGGATTTCTCGCGGCGCTGGCCGAGGACATGGTCGAACCGGTCGACCTGGCGGGCGGCGATCCGCTGCGCGTCCGTGTCCGGCCCGTCGCCTTCCGGCGTGCGATCCGGAACCTCGTGGAGAACGCGCTGCGCTACGGTGGCAGCGCCACTATCGACTGGCGGCTGGAGGGCGAAAACCTCGTGATTTCCATTCTCGACACCGGCCCCGGCATTCCGGCCGGCAAGCTGGAACAGGTCTTCGACCCGTTCTTTCGTCTCGAAGAATCTCGATCGCTCGAAACCGGGGGTCACGGGTTGGGACTGTCCATCGCGCGGTCCATCGTCCGCGCACACGGTGGAGAGATCCACCTCGAGAACCGGCAACAAGGCGGACTTGCTGCCCACGTGCAGGTTCCCGTCGCCAGCCCGTTCCGGGCCAGGAAACCAAGTGACGAAAAGGAGACCGAATATGCTGCGCACAATCCTGACGACGAGCCTGGCAGCGACGCTGCCGGTCGCCGCACTCGCGGCTGCAAACGACGACTGGCTAGGGAGGTATGATCACATGATGTGGGGCGGCTACGGTTTCTTCGGAGGGTTCATGATGCTTCTGTTCTGGGGGCTCGTCATCGCCGCGATCTTCGTCGTGGTGAAATGGCTTTCCGACAACCAGACCGGCAGCCACCGAGGCAAGCGCGACGCCATGGACATTCTGCGCGAACGCTTCGCCGCCGGCGAAATCGAAGAGGAAGAGTTCGAACGCCGGAAGAAGGCCCTGGAGCGGTAGTTGGGGAACCGGCAGGAGCGCCGAAGGCTCGATAAACCTCCGCTTGACAGCCGCGGGAAGCTCCGAAGGCTGGCGGGGGATACATACCGATACAAAACTCACCGAGTTGTCAGGTTGCTGGATCCGCTCGTCCCGTTAAAACGGTAATCGAGATGTAGCATATGAAGGTGCGCAGAAGGCTGGTGACTCGATAACGGCAGCCAGCCGAAACGGAAGGTAGATTCCGCCGCCTCCGTGACGAGAGGCAGGAAAGACCAAGGGCAATAACGGGGCAGTATGATGAACAAGAACCTGGCACTCATCTCCGGGGTGCTCTTCGCCGTGGTCGCGGTCGTCGGTTGGCTGGTCCTGAGCCCCAGAGACGATGCGAGGACGTCCGCGGACGGGCAGGACCCGTCTTCGATCCCGCAGGGCGCGCCGATCGTTCAGGTCCAACTCCCCGACTCGTTCTCGCCTGAAGCCCAGATGGGCAAGCGAGGGTTCGAGGCGAAGTGCGTGGACTGCCACGGCGAGAACGGGGCGGGGCGCAATGGGATCGCGCCGCCGCTTGTCCACAAGATCTACGAGCCCAGCCATCACGGCGACGCGTCGTTCCTGCTCGCGGCCCAGAACGGCGTCCGGTCTCACCACTGGAATTTCGGCAACATGCCACCGGTCGATGGTGTCACGCGCGCCGACGTCATCGCGATCACGACCTACGTCCGGGAACTGCAAAGGGCGAACGGGATCAATTGAGACCTTCTATTTGGGGGCCTTTGGATCGGGACGCAGGTCCCGCGGGGGGGGCGGGCCCTGGCATTAGAGCGGCCCAGACGTCGCTCTCGAGTATGGAACTCCACAATGAACAGAACGAGGAAAACGAAACCATGAGCATGAAGAAGACTGCACTTGCCTTGTCCATGATCGCCCTCGGCACGGCTGCGCTTGCGCACAGCGGGGTCACCAACAAGGATGTCATGGCCCGCATGATGGTGATGTCCACCATCAGCGATCAGATGAAGCTGATTGGCAGCATGGCCAAGGGCGAGGCCGATTTCGATGCTGAGGCAGTGAACTCGGCGCTGATCGAGATCGCCGCACAGTCGGCCCAGATCCCCTCAATGTTCGAGACCAAGGCGCTTGACCCGAAGTCGGAGGCACTTCCCTCCATCTGGACCGAGTTCGACAGCTTTACACAGCGCGCTAGGGAAACGGAGGCCGTGGCGGAACGCCTTGCGGGGACGGTGACAGGTCCGGATGATCTCGGCCCGGTGCTCCACCAGGTCGGTGAGACCTGCAAGTCCTGCCACTCGACCTTCCGGAAATGAGGTGACGAGGGACACCTCGGTTTCTGACTGACCGGATATGGCGCGCCGCACCGGCGCACGACGAATGAAAGACGGCGCGGATCTGCCCGCGCCGTCCTGCCTTCACTGCCTGATTTATGCCTGACCGGCGCGGCTCACCGAATCTGGATCTCGGTCACGGTCAGCTTGCCGTTCACCCGGTCGGCCGCGAAGTCGACGGACTGTCCCTCGGCCAGCCCTTCCAGCATCGTCGGGTCGGAAAGGTCGAAGACCATCTTCATGGCCGGCATGTCGAGGTTTTCCAGCGGGCCGTGGTCGATGGTGATCTTCTTCCATTTCAGGTCGATCTTGGTGATCGTCCCCTGGCTCATCGGCATCGCGCCGTTGTGGGCGGTCTCCGCCAGCGCGGCACCGGCGGTGACGAGGGCGACGGCAAGGGCGAGAAGGGTTTTCATTGCATGTGTCCTTTCGTGACGATTTGGCGCCCGGCGAACCGGTGCGCCGGGGGTGAAGTTCAACTATGGTCGAGGTGGCTGCGCGGGGTCAGCAAGGTTGCAGGACTGGTGCTGCGGGCGTGCTCGGGTAATTCTCCAGTCCATTCCCACGCCTGCGTGCCCGGCGGGTTCACGTACCAGCCGGGATCGGCGTAGTCGTCTGGCGCGATGCCCTCGCGCACCTTGACGACCGAGAACATGCCACCCATTTCCAGCGGCCCGTAGGGGCCCCAGCCGGTCATCATGGGGATGGTGTTGTCGGGCAGTTCCATCGACATCTCGCCCATGTCCGCCATGCCGGCGGTGCCCATCGGCATGTAGCCGGGCTGATGCTGGCGGATCATTCGGGTCAGCTTGCGCTTGTCCGCGCCGATGTAAGTCGGCAGGTCATGGCCCATCGCGTTCATGGTGTGGTGCGACTTGTGGCAGTGGATCGCCCAGTCGCCCTCGTGGATCGCGTCGAACTCGTAGGCCCGCATGGCGCCCACGGGGATGTCGATCGACACCTCGGGCCAGCGGGCGCTCTTGGGCACCCAGCCGCCGTCGGTGCAGGTCACCTCGAAGTCGTAGCCATGCATGTGGATCGGATGGTTGGTCATCGTCAGGTTGCCGACGCGCACCCGAACCCGGTCGCCCTTGCTGACCACCAGGGGATCTATGTCGGGGAAGATCCGGCTGTTCCAGGTCCACATGTTGAAGTTGGTCATCTCGGCGACCTTGGGAATGTAGGTCCCCGGGTCGATGTCGTAGGCCGCCAGAAGAAAGGCAAAGTCCCGGTCGACGGGCATGAAGGCCGGGTCGCGCGGGTGCACGATGAAGAGGCCCATCATCCCCATGGCCATCTGCACCATCTCGTCGGCGTGCGGGTGGTACATGAAGGTGCCGGATTTCGTCAGGTCGAACTCGTAGACGAAGGTCTTGCCGGGCGGAATCGCCGGGTGCGACAGGCCGCCAACGCCGTCCATGCCGGACGGGAGGATCAGACCGTGCCAATGCACCGAGGTGTGCTCGGGCAGGCGGTTGGTGACGTAGATGCGGACACGCTCGCCCTCGACCGCCTCGATGGTCGGGCCGGTCGACTGGCCGTTGTAACCCCAGAGCCGTGCCATCATTCCGTCGGCCATGATGCGTTCCACCGGCTCGGCAACGAGATGAAACTCCTTGACGGTGCCGTTCATCCGCCACGGCAGCGACCAGCCGTTCAGGGTGACCACGGGGTTGTAGTCCGGGCCTGAACCAGGCCGGGGCGGCACCTGCGTACGCGGGTCGTCGGTCATGGCTGCCTCGGGCAGGTCGCGAAAGCGGGTCTCGGCGGCGGCGGCGGATGCCAGCACGGCGCCCGCACCCGCGGTCAGTAGTTGCCTGCGGTTCATTCGTCTCCTCCTTTTGGGTTGCCGCCCCAGATCACGGCGGTGAGGTCGGCCTCGGCGCGCCAGTAGTCGGCCTTGGCCTCGGCAGTGGAAAGCTGCGCATCCAGCCCCTCACGGGCATCGGCGATCAGGTCGAAGGTCGAGGTGAGCATGCCGTTGTAGGTGCGCAGCGCCTCTTCGTCGATCACGCGGCGCAAGGGCAGAACCTCGTCGCGCCAGTGCCGCGCAATGCGGTACTGGCCGGTCACCGCGGCATGGGCCGATCGTGCCTCTGAGCGGGCGTTGATCGCCTGCTGCGCCAGCCGATGCGCGGCGCGCATGTATTCCAGCTCTCCCTTGCGCGCGGCCAGCTTGCCGGTGTCGTAGAGCGGGATCTCGAAACCGACCTCGACGACTCGGGCGCGCACGGCCTCGTCCTCGCGTTCCACCTCGACGCCGGCCAAGATCTCGGCATCGCTCAGCATCCGCGTGCTGCCCGACAGGCGGTAGTGCTGAGCGATGGCCTGCAGCTCCAGCCGCCCGATGGCAAGGTCGACGCGGTGCTCCAGCGCCAGCCGCTCGGCATCGCTGCGGCCTGGTTGACGGCCGGGCAGGGCAGGCATGCGGTCAGGTACGTAGTAGGAGACGTCGGTGCCCCAGAGGCCCATCAGCCGCGTGAGCCTTTCCTTGGCCAGCTGCGCCTCGAGCCGCGCATCTGCGCGCTCGGCGGCCAGTTCGGCGGTAAAGACATGCTCGCGCGCCTGGTCGCCCCGGTTCATCGCGCCGGTCCGTCCCAGTTCCGCCGCCAGTTCCGAGGCCGCGTCCGCCGTGGCCTGCGTCTGCGCGATCAGTGCCGCCGCCTCGAAGGCCGCGACGGCGTCGATCCAGGCGCGGCGGGTCTCGGCGGCCAGCGCGACTGTCTCGCCCAGCGCCCTCAGCTGCGCCTGACGGAAGCGGGTTTCGGCCAGCGCCTTGCGTGGCTTCTGGGTGCTCAATTCGATCAGCGCCGCGGCGATCGTCGCCTCGGCCGAGCGGGTCAGCCCGGTCTGGCCCAGCGAGATGTTGAGCGTTGGCACGGGACCGAGGGCCACCTCCCAGAGCTCGGTCGCCGACAGGCCAAGACCTGCGTAGGCTGCCTGCAGCGCGCGGTTGTTCATAAGCGCGACCTGGACAGCCGTGTCAGGGCCGATGGTCTTGCCGTGCACCAGCCCGCGCACGCGCGCCTCGGTCGCGGCGATCTCGGCGGCAGAGCGCGCCCAGACGCTGTCCGCCCCGGTGGCCCGGCGGGTGCCGTCCGCAACAAAGGCGAAACCCGCCCTGGGGTCCGACGCCGTGCGTACCAGGTCGGTGTCTGCGCAGGCGGCCAGCAGCAGCGGCAGGATTAGCAGGGATTTCCGGCGGCGCCGCGTCATGTCGAGCCTCCCGGTGCCTGCGCGTCGTTCAACTCCCGCCAATCCATTGGTTCGGTTATCTCGCGGTGGGTGTAGACCACGGGCGGAGCCGATGGTGCCGGGGGGAAGAGCTCTGGGGCGGCGGCGCGGGTCAGAGGGCCCGCCGGGGGCAGCGCCGCAGGTTGCGTGCAGCCAGCGAGTAGGAGCGGCACAAGGGCCGCGATTTTCAAGTTCATCAGGGGTCTCCAGGAACGAATTTCGGTCCAACGCCTTCGTCGGCATCGGCTAGAACGAAATTCAGGCCCTGGGTGGTCGCCGCAGTCCGTTACGTCCAGTCAGGTCGGTGAGACCGGTTGCCGTCCATTCGGCAGAGATACCTGCGAAGCTTGCTTCGCTGGGTCCACTGTCGACGAAAAGCGGCACGTCGAAGATGCAGCCCTGGGAGCAACATGGAATGAACGCCACGCCGTCGTCCTCATCGGATGCCGGATTCGCAGGCAACAAATGATGCCCGTCGTGGCCATGCGTGCCGTGCAATTCGACGGGTGCGGACTGCTGCTGGCATGCGACGTGGTCGTCGAGTGCCATTGTCGCAATCGGAGCGATCGCGATCATCAGGCAAGTCAGGGCCAGAACCAGCGTCAGGAACAGTCGTCCACACATGAGCGAGAGCGTTGTATCAAGTCCCGCGCACTGACAAGTCACGACGTTGTCAACGAGCATGATTTTTTTAGTTGGTGCCCGCGTTGCGGTCCGATCTCGGTCTTGTCCGGCCGGGGACGTGCCACCCTGTATAGCATGCACGTCCCGGGACACGCAGACAGACAGGGTCATTGCGCACTACGCGTCCGCCAGCTGGATGACCCCCCGGGCGTCTGATCGAACGGTGCCGCTCCGGTTTCTCGATAGCGGCCCCGATTTTCGAAGTCCAAGAGGCTCGTCCAGCTGCAATCCTACGGACCAGGACGAGGATTGTCGTAGCCGTGACCGTGTTCGGATATGTCCGTCTTGGCCATCAGGCGCGCCGGCCAGCGTCGCTGCGACAACAAGATGTCTTGATCGTCTCAAAGGAGATACCGAGCGCCGGCACGCTGGCATGGATACCGGAATGCTCTGGACTTGGCGTACTTCAAGGCCACCTACCGCCGCAAAGCCCGCGTGGCCGGATCGACAGCACCGGCCCGGCTCTTCGGTTCTCGGCTTGTACCTGTCGGCTCGCTCTTTTCCAGATCGGCAATGATGGGGCAGTCCGGGCGATGATCGCCATGACAGGCATTTATCAGCGTCTCCAGCGTGCTGGACATGGCCTCGAGTTCCTCGATCTTGCGTCGCAGGTTGCTGAGGTGACCCTCAGCGAGTTGCCGGACATCGACGCTCCGCCGTGATCGATCGGTCCAGAGCCCGAGCAGCTCTCCGATCACCTCGACCGAGAAGCCGAGATCGCGAGCGCGCCGGACGAAACTCAGCATGTGAACGTCCTTTTCGCTGTAATCGCGGTAGCCGGAGTCGGTCCGCTGCGCTGCCGGGATCAGCCCGGTCTGTTCGTAATAGCGGATCATCTTGGCCGAAACGCCGGACTGTTTGGCTGCTTCTCCGATGTTCATGTCTGTGTCTCCTCAAAGCGGTTCAGGGCGGCTTCGATCTTCGGTTTCTTCGCGGCGAAGGTCCCATAGGTGAACCAGTTCCCGATCACCGTGACGGGCGCGACGCGCACGCCGTAGCGGGTCTTGGCCTCTTGCATGATCTCCGGGTCGGCGAGGTCGCGCTCTTGGTACGCGATGTCCTCCCGGTCGAGCCATGCCTTGAGTTGGCGGCAGTCGGGACAAGTCGGGGTGGTGTAAATGACGGCCACATTGGGGTTGGTCTGAGTCTGTGGTTGCATCGGTCGGTTCCTTCATTCTGCGTAAGTGAGTGCCCCGGACCAGGGTCGGTCCAGGGCACGTGTGGTCATTCTGCCGGAACGGCGGCTGACATGGCGGCCCGGATTTGGCTCGGCGCATCGGTGGGCGACGGCGCCGCGAAGCGCTTGAGCCGCAGCGCGTTGCCGAGGACGAACACGCTCGAAAGCGCCATGGCTCCCGCCGCGAAGACCGGCGACAAAAGGATGCCGAAGGCCGGGTAGAGCACGCCGGCCGCCACAGGGATCAGCGCGGTGTTGTAGGCAAAGGCCCAGAACAGGTTCTGCCGGATGTTGCCGATGGTCGCCTGGCTGAGCGCGATGGCGTTGGGGATGCCCTGCAGGCTGCCTGACATCAGCACCACGTCGGCGGCTTCGATGGCGACGTCCGTGCCGGTGCCGATGGCAAGGCCCACATCCGCCTCGGCCAGCGCCGGCGCGTCGTTGATGCCGTCGCCGACATAGGCCAGCCGTCCCAGCCCCTTCAACCGCTTCACCGCATCGACCTTGCCGTCTGGCAGCACCTCGGAGACCACCTCGTCGATCCCGAGCCGCCGGGCGATGGCGTCGGCCGTGCGGGCGTTGTCGCCGGTGATCATCGCGACCTTGAGGCCGAGATCATGCAGGGCCGCGATCGCCTCCGGCGTCGTCTCCTTGATCGGGTCGGCCACGGCGATGATCGCGGTGAGCCTGCCGTCGATGGCGGCGTAGAGCGGTGTCTTGCCATCGTCGCCGAGCCGCTCGGCCGCCCGGTCGAACGTGCCGGTGTCGAGGCCCAGCTTGCGCATGAACCGGTCGGCACCGATCTGGACGCGAGCGCCTGCAACCGTCGCCTCGACGCCGTAGCCGGTCACCGAGTTGAAGCCTTCGACCGCAGGCAACGTCAGCCCCTCGGCCTCCGCCGCCTCGACAATCGCGCGGGCAATGGGGTGTTCGGACAACGCCTCGACCGCCGCGACATGCGCGAGAACATCGTCCCGCTCAAAGCCGTCGGCCAGTTCGAGATCGGTCAGCGCCGGCTTGCCTTCGGTCAGCGTGCCGGTCTTGTCGAGGGCGACGACGCGGGTCTCCTTCAGCAGTTGCAGCGCCTCGCCCTTGCGGAACAGCACGCCCATCTCGGCACCCCGACCCGTCCCGACCATGATCGAGGTCGGCGTGGCCAGGCCCATGGCACAGGGGCAGGCGATGATCAGCACCGCGACCGCGTTGACGAGGCCGAAGGTCAGCGCCGGATCCGGACCCCAGATCAGCCAGACGCCGAAGGTCAGCGCCGCCAGCGTCATCACCGCCGGGACGAACCACATGGTGACACGGTCGACCAGCGCCTGGATCGGCAGTTTGGAGCCTTGGGCCGCCTCGACCATGCGGATGATCTGCGAAAGCATCGTATCACCACCCACAGCCGTCGCGCGGAAAGCCAGCGCGCCGTTCTGGTTGACGGTGCCGCCGACAACCTCCGCGCCGATACTCTTGGCAACCGGCACTGGCTCGCCGGTGATCATCGACTCGTCGACATAGCTCTCGCCCTCGACGACCTCGCCATCGACCGGCAGGCGGTCGCCGGGGCGCACCTCGACGATGTCGCCGGGAGCCACCTCGGCCACCGGGATTTCCAAGACCGATCCGTCGCGGCGCACCCGCGCAGTCTTGGCCTGAAGCCCGACGAGCCGCTTGATCGCTTCGGAGGTGCGGCCCTTGGCGCGGGCCTCGAGGTGGCGGCCCAGCAGGATGAGCGTGACGATCACCGCCGCGGCCTCATAGTAGACGTTGACCGTGCCCGCGGGCAGCAGGCCCGGCGCAAAGGTCGCCACCACCGAGTAGAGATAGGCGGCGAGAGTGCCGACAGCGACGAGGCTATTCATGTCGGGTGCCCCGCGCAGGAGCGCGGGGATCCCCTTAGTGTAGAAACGCAGGCCCGGCACCGC
Organism: Mameliella sp. AT18; assembly: GCF_028807275.1. Lineage (NCBI taxonomy): Bacteria > Pseudomonadati > Pseudomonadota > Alphaproteobacteria > Rhodobacterales > Roseobacteraceae > Antarctobacter > Mameliella sp. AT18. The sequence goes on along the minus strand of NZ_JARAMO010000071.1, from coordinate 1,785 downwards.
CAGAACGAAGGTCGTCAGCGCGAATTGCAGAAGCCAACTGGTTCCGTGCCCGATGGTCGAGCCGACCAGCGCATGCATCCCGGGAATCACGTGGCTGCCCATCTCCAGCACGAAGACCGGCAAGGCGAAGGCGGCAGCCAGGCCGAGGTCTCGCTTTAACAGCGCCTGCTCGGCATCCTTGCGGGCGGCCCTGGTCTCGTCCTCGTTTGTGTCCTGCCGCACCTCGCGCGCGGTGTAGCCGGTCTCTGCCACGGCGGCGATCAGGGCGGTGACATCCGCCGTGCCCTCCACCGTGGCCTGCTCGGTCGCGAGGTTCACGCGGGCGCCCGTCACGCCGGGCACGGCCAGCAAAGCCCGCTCGACACGGCCCACGCAGGAGGCACAGGTCATGCCGTCGACCGCCAGTTCGATGGTCTTTCCTGGCACCGTGTAGCCGGTCGTCTCGACGGCGCGGATCAGGGCGGGTTGCACCGAAGAGTCGGCGATGCGGACCTCGGCGCGCTCCGTAGCGAGATTGACGCTGGCCGACAGCACGCCGGGCACAGCCGAAAGGGCCTTCTCGACGCGGCCCACACAGGAGGCGCAGGTCATGCCCTCGATCGGGATCTGCACCGTCTCGGATGCTTGGGGCGGTATCTTTGTGTGAGCAGTCATGGCGTGTCCTTTCTCGTTCGAATCATGGCTCACAAGCTGAGATAAGGGTTCCAACGATTGGAAGGTCAAGCGAGAGCGCATGTTCCTTTCTCTGGTCCGTCAATGGGTCGGACGCCGGTTGACCGGTGTTCGCGGTTCCTGGACCTGCCGCCCGGTCCCCGCGATCACGCTTGTCGGCGAGATCAGCGCCGCGACGGCAACGCCTGCGATAAAGTGTGACATGCGCTGGGAGGCAGAGAGATTGACGGCCAGCATAGGGTCCTTCGAAGCCGTCGCATACTGCATGTCCATCGGCGGCGCGAACGCGCGTTATGGGAGTTCTGGTGCGACGTGGGCGGGGCTCCCCGTGGAGCGTCGTTTTCTGCGCGATTCTGGAGACATCGAGTTCAACTAGCCCGGCCTTTCCCGCCGATGGGTCTCTAGAGAGACAAATTCAGGCAAGGAGTGGAACTCGGACAATTGCACACGGTCACAAGTCATGGTGCCGAGAGACACCAAAGAAAGCGGGACGCCAACGACACCCTCAGTGCCGCAAGGTACCACGGTCAGTGGTAGATGTTGCGCCGAGGGATGCTGTGCGCTTTTTCGCGCCAACGTTGCTTAGGAAAGGCTGCAGGTCCAGGGACCCACCGATGCACGAAGTCCTAGAAATATCCGCATGCGCGATGGGGATGCCTCGGGGCGCCGGCATGGGAGGGGCATCAAACCTGCCGCTGTTGCGTCATCGCGGGTGTCGGACCTGCCAGCTACCTGCGCGACACTTGCATCAACCCTGCCTGACCCTTCCCTCTGCCCTGCGCAGACGGGCAAACGACCTGCATAACCCTTGCGCACGGCAGGGTCCGGGTGACTAATTCAAAGCTCAAAATAAGCAAAATCAAAGACCTAAGCAAATCCCTCGTTGCGACATCCTTGCCCTGCCGCCCAGGTACTTTTCAGCGCGAAAGTGAGTGAAAAACTCGCTCAGCTATGGCGCTGCGCCACAAGCTCTGGGCCGCTCACCAGAGCGTGTTCATGGTCTCGCGCTACCGATGCAGCGGCCAGCATGAAGGATCGCATCCAGCGACGCGTACAGCCAGCCTGGCGCGTATCCAAGACTGCATAGAGAGATCAGGGGTACGACAGCCGAGA